>NZ_JBFBGK010000017.1:0-104184 GCF_040684615.1 Streptomyces sp. NPDC089919 | reverse complement strand
GGTGACCGTCCCAGCGCGTCTCGTGGGTCCCGGCCGGCGGCCGTCCCGCGGGACGGCCGCCGTTGGGACATGGCCCGGCCCCCCGCCGGGGGCCCCGGGCGGCGGGCCTTGGGAGGGTGCTCGCACCCGGTCGCACGGAGCTGCCCGACCGGCTGGCGGGCCGTCTCGGGAGGCACATGGGACGGATGGCGTTCGCTCGGGACGCCGGCGGCCACCGGCTCGCCGCACCTCCCGGACAGGCCGATCCGCACCCGGTCCGGGCAGGAGGCGGGTGCGGTCGCCTGACGTCGTCTCGGCCGGCCCGCGGGCGCTAGCGGCGCCGGTCGGCGAGGAGGTCGGGCGAGGCGTCCCGCTGGTGGGGCAACGGGGGGAGCGGAGCGGGGGTAGGGCCCGCGTCTTCCTGCTGGAGCGAGATCGTGCGGGTGGGCGCGGGGATCGAGATGCCCTCGGTCCGGTACCGCTGGTGCAGGCGCTTGATGAACTCGTGCTTGATCCGGTACTGGTCGCTGAACTCCCCGACGCCGAGGATGACCGTGAAGTTGATCCGGGAGTCCGCGAAGGTGTGGAAGCGGACGGCGGCCTCGTGGTCCGGCACGCCGCCGCTGATGTCGGCCATCACGCTGTCGACCACGTCGAGGGTGACCTTCTCCACGTGGTCCAGGTCGCTCTCGTAGCCCACTCCGACCTGGACCAGGATGGACAGCTTCTGCTCGGGCTGGGAGTAGTTCGTCATGTTCGTCCGCGCCAGGCGGCCGTTGGGGATGATCACCAGGTTGTTCGACAGGTTGCGCACCACGCTGTTGCGCCAGTTGATGTCGACGACGTACCCCTCCTCCCCGCTGGTGAGCCGGATGTAGTCACCCGGCTGGACCGTCTTCGAGGCGAGGATGTGCACGCCCGCGAAGAGGTTGGCGAGCGTGTCCTGCAGGGCCAGTGCCACCGCCAGACCGCCGACCCCCAGGGCGGTGACCAGCGGGGCGATGGACACCCCGAGGGTTTCCAGGGCCACGAGGACGCCCATCGTCAGCACCACGATCCGGGTGATGTTGACGAAGATGGTCGCGGACGCCGCGACGCCCGTGCGGGACGCGGCCACCGACTGCACCAGCCCGGCCACCACCCGGGCCGCGCTGAGCGTGGCGATGACGATGAGTACCGCCGTCAGCGACTGGTCGACCAGGCCCCCGACCCGCGCGGTGAGCGGCAGGATCGAAGCGGCCACCGCGGCGGCGGTGATCACGGCGGCCCAGGGGACGATGGAGCGCAGCGCGTCGACGATGACGTCGTCCCCGCTCCACTTGGTCCGGCTCGCGTGCTTGCCCAGCCACTTCATCAGGGTCCGCAGCACCAGAGCGGCCGCGCAGCCGGAGGCCAGCGCGATACCGGCCACCACCCAGTCGTGCAGCACCAGGTCCCGGGTCACCGTCCCGCCCCCGCCGCGTCGAGGACCAGGGAGCTGGCCGCAGCGGGCAGCCGTATCTGCTGTGTCGTCACCGTGTCACCATTCAGGTCGTGTTGTTGCGCGGCCACGCGGAGCGGACGTGCGCGTTCCGAAGGAACTGCCATCCTCACTCATGCCCCGGCCGCCGCCGCAGCCGGACCCCGCCCGGGTCGGGTCCGGGGGTTCGGAACCGCTCGCGGAGCAGGGTGAAGGGCTGCGCCGACCCTGGTGGTGGGGACGTGGGCGTCAGCGGCGGTGCCACTCCTCCGCCAGGAGGCGGTAGGAGCGGACCCGGTCGGCGTGGTCGTGGGTGATCGTGGTGATCAGCAGCTCGTCGGCGCCGGTGGCCTCCTGGAGGCGTTCGAGGTGGTCGGCCACGGTCCGCGCGGAGCCCACGAACTGGGTCTCCACCCGGTCGGCCACCAGCTTGTGGTCGGCGTCCGTCCAGGCGGCGGTCAGCGCCCGGGCCTCGGCCGGGGACGGGAAGGGGATGGCCCCCTCGGCGGTGCGGATGCTGTGTACCCAGGGCGCGTACCCGGCGGCCAGCTCGCGGGCCGTGGCGTCGTCCTCGGCCACGACCACGTCCGCGGACACGCTCACGTACGGCCGGTCCAGTTCGGTGGAGGGCTTGAACGCGGCCCGGTAGCCCTCCGCCGCCTCCAGCACGCTCGCCGGGCTGACGTGGTAGTTGGCCGCGAACCGAAGGCCGTTGCGGCCGGCCGTCTCGGCGCTCTGGCCGCCGCTGCTGCCCAGGACCCACACCTGTACGTCGGCCCCCTCGCCGGGCACGGCGTGCGCCTCGACGCCCTCCGCGGTCCGGTACTCGCCGCGCAGCAGCGCCAGCACGTCGTCGACCTGCTCGCCGTAGTCCTGCGGCTTCGCGCCGGGCAGGTTCAGCAGCTTCTGCTGCAGCGCGATCCGGGGATGGCCCAGCAGGTGCGCGAAGGAGAAGCGCTCCGGGATGCGCAGCCCGTTCGGGGTGTACCCGACGAAGGGCTCCGCCTCCGCGGCCCGCTGCGGCGGCCGGCCCGCCGAGCGGCCCAGCCCCAGGTCGAGGCGGCCCGGGTGCAGGGCGTCGATCAGGCCGAACTCCTCGACCGTGGACAGCGCCGTGCGGTGGCCGAGCTGTACGGCACCGGAGCCGATCCGGATCGTCGAGGTGGCGGAGGCGGTCAGGGCCAGCACCACGGCCGGGGAGGTCCCGGCGACCCCGGGGTTGAGGTGGTGCTCGGCGAACCAGTAGCGGGCGTAGCCCAGCTGCTCCGTCTGCCGGGCCAGGTCGATGGTGTGGTGCAGGGCGTCGGCGGCGGTGGAGCCGGAGGGGATCGGGATGAGATCGAGGACCCCGAGCGGGATGCCGGACATGGCCAGGTCTCCTTACAGATCGGCGAAGGGGGGATCGGGGATCTCGCGGCGCAGCACCGGCGCGATCTCGGCCTGGAACAGCTCGAGCGAGGCGCGGTGGGCGGCCGGTGGCAGCCCGCCCGGTTCGGCCTGCAGGTGCAGGACGGTGTGGCCGAACTCCTCGTGGTAGCGGTGCACCTTCTCGACGATCTGCTGGGGGCTGCCGATCAGCGCGGAGCTGCGCGCCACGAAGTCGTCCAGGTCCGGGAAGACCGGTTCCAGGCCCGCCTGCTTGTGGAAGGCGAGGTACTGCTCGAACGCCGGCCGGTACGCCGCCACCGCCCGCTGCGAGGTGCGCGCGGTGTGGAAGCCGGCCGTGCCCGCGCCCACCACGGCGAGCGCCGGGTCGTGCCCGTAGTGCTCCCAGCGCTCCCGGTAGTGGCGGACCAGCTCGGCGTACGGGCCGATCGGATGGGTGACGTTGGCGGAGAACAGCGGATCGCCGTAGCGGGCCGCCAGCTCCACGGACTCCCGGCTGGTCGCGCTGCCGTGCCAGACCCGCGGCGGCCGCCCGCCCGGCCGGGGCAGCACCTCGGCGTCGCGCAGCGACGGCCGGAAGCGGGGCTCGGCGCTCACCCGGTCCTCGCGCCAGAGCCGCCGCAGCAGCGCGTACCCCTCGGCGTTGCGCTCCCACTGGTCCTCGGGCGTGACGTGGAACAGTTCCCGCTGCGCCGTGCCGTTGCCCTTGCCGATCATCAGCTCCAGCCGCCCGTCGGACAGGTGGTCCAGCGTCGCGTAGTCCTCGTACGCCCGGACCGGGTCGAGCAGGCTCAGCGTCGTGACGGCGGTGAACAGCCGGATCCGGCGGGTCAGGGCGGCGATGTGGGAGAGCACCACCGGCGGTGCGGAGGACAGGAACGGCCGCTCGTGCCGCTCGCCGACCCCGAAGCCGTCGAAGCCCAGCTCCTCCGCCGTCACCGCGCTCTCGACGACCTCGCGGAACCGCCGGCGGACGGGGGTCAGCTCGCCCGTGACCGGGTCCGGGGCGTGCACGATCAGGGTGATGGCCAGGAACTTCACGAGACCTGCCGGTCGCCGGCCGGCAGGCCGAGGCCGAGGTGGTCGCGCAGGGTGGTGCCGCTGTACTCGCTGCGGAAGACGCCGCGCTCCTGGAGGAGGGGGACCACGGTGTCGGCGAACCCCTCCAGCCCGTCCGGGGTGATGTGCGGGACCAGGATGAACCCGTCGGCGGCGTCCGCCTGGACGAGGTCGTTGACGGCCTCGGCGACGGTGGTGGGCGAGCCGACGAAGGTCTGCCGGGCGGTGGTGGCGATCACCAGCTCGCGGATCGAGAGGTTCTTGGCCTCGGCGAGCTCGCGCCACTGCCGGGCCGTGGCCAGCGGGTCGCCGAACTGCCGCACGCTCGCCCGGCCGAGGGCGATGGTGTTCTCGCCGGGGTCGGGGTCGACGTCGGGGAGGGGCCCGTCCGGATCGTAGCCGGACAGGTCGCGGTTCCAGACGTGCTCCAGGTACTTGAGGGCGGTGGCCCCGCTGACCTGGGCGCGGCGCACTTCGTGGGCGAGCTCGCGCGCCTCGGCGTCGGTGTCGGCCAGGACGAAGGTGGCGGCCGGCAGGATCAGCAGCTCCTCGGGGCGGCGGCCGTACCGGGGCAGGCGGCCCTTGACGTCGGCGTAGAACTCCCGGCCCTCCTCCAGGGTCGCGTACCGGCCGAAGATGGCGTCGGCGCGGGCGGCGGCGAACTCGCGGCCCTCGTCCGAGTCGCCGGCCTGGAAGACCACCGGGCGGCCCTGGGGGCTCCGCGGCACGTTGAAGCGGCCCTCGATGTCGAAATGGCGGCCCCGGTGCGCGAAGGCCCCGGCGGCCTCGTCGTGCAGGAAGGTGCCGGAGACCGGGTCGGCGGCGATCTCGGTGCCGTCCCAGGAGTCGAACAGCTCGGTCGCGGTGGCCAGGAACTCCTGAGCGCGGCTGTAACGGTCCTCGCGGGCCAGGAATCCGCCGCGGCGGAAGTTCTCCCCGGTGAAGGCGTCCCAGGACGTGACCACGTTCCAGGCGGCGCGTCCGGCCGAGAGGTGGTCGAGGCTGGCGAACTGCCGGGCCACCTCGTAGGGCTCGTTGAAGGTGGAGTTGATGGTGCCGGTCAGGCCCAGGCGTTCGGTGACGGCGGCCAACGCGGCGAGCACGGTGAAGGTGTCGGGCCGCCCGACCACGTCCAAGTCGTAGATCTGACCGCCCTGTTCACGCAGCCGCAGCCCTTCGGCGAGGAAGAGGAAGTCGAACTTGGCGCGCTCGGCGGTCTGCGCGAAGCGCACGAAGGAGTCGAACTCGATGTGGCTGCCGGCCGCGGGGTCGCTCCACACCGTGGTGTTGTTGACCCCGGGGAAGTGGGCCGCGAGATGGATCTGCTTGAGCGGCTTGGTGCTCATGGTGTCCTTCCGGTTCCGGGTCCGGCCTCAGGCCGAGAGGGCGGCGTAGCGGTTGGCGGGACGTTCCAGTCCCAGCCGCCCGCGCAGCGAGGAGGCCTGGTAGCCGCTCCGGAACGCGCCGCGCCGCTGGAGCTCGGGGACCAGCAGGCGGGTGATGGCGGGCAGGTCGTGGGCGAGCGTGCCCGGGCGCAGCCGGAAGCCGGTCAGGCCGGCCCCCTGCCACTCCTGGAGCAGGTCCGCGAGCTCGGCGGGGGTCCCGCTGAACGCGGCGGCGTCGGTGGGGGCCGGGGCGCCGGCGAGCCGGTCGAGCCGGTCGCGGCGGGCGGCGGCCGCGGGGCCGTCCTCGTCCAGGAAGACGGTGAGGTCGGCGAAGACGTGCCGGGGGCCGGGCGGCGGCGGCAGCACGGTGGTCGCCGCCCGCGCCTCCTCCAGGTCGCGCGGGGTGACGTAGACGAGGTCGACCAGACCGGCCCGGGGGGCCACCGCGCCGGCCGAGGCGGTGACCAGGGGCTGGCCCTGGGGCGGCCGCGGGGTGATGGACGGCCCGCGGACGCTGAAGTGCGGTCCCTGGAAATCGACGTAGTGCAGCTTGTCGCGGTCGACGAACCGGCCGGTGGCCACGTCCCTGATCTCCGCGTCGTCCTCCCAGCTGTCCCACAGCCGCCGCACCACCTCCACGTGGTCGGCGGCCTCCGCGGCCAGCTCGCCCACCGGCACGGGGAACTCCCGGCGCCCGAAGTGCCGTGCCTCGTGGGGCAGTCCGGTGGTCTGTACGCGCAGCCCCGCCCGGCCCCGGCTGACGTAGTCGAGCGTGGCGATCGCCTTCGATATGTGGAAGGGCTCGGTGTGGGTGGCCGTCACGCTCGGGACCAGCCCGATGTGCCGGGTCAGCGGCGCGATCCGGGCGGCGGTCAGCACCGCGTCCAGCCGCCCGCGCACCCGGTCCGTGCGCGCGTCGGGCTCCGCCACCGTGGACGACTGGAGGGCCAGGCCGTCCTCGAAGGTGACGAAGTCCAGCAGCCCGGCCTCCGCTTCGGCGACCGCGTCGGCCCAGTACCGGGCCGTGAACAGGTCGGCGGGCCGGGCGCCCGGTTCCCGCCAGGCCGCCGGGTGCCAGCCGGCGCCGTCCAGCGCGACGGCGAGGTGCAGTTCGGACACGTCGGGAAACGCCTTTCTGATCGACCACGAAGTGGGTGACGAAAAGGGAGCGCGGGAAATCCGGGCCGCAATGGCCTTCGGGGCCGCCTGGTGAAAAACGCTACGCCGCATGAATGTGCGGCACAACGACCGCAGTATTAAGGGAATTTGGCAGCATTGTTGCCCGGAGTCCGGACCGCGAGGAACAGCGGCCGCCGGCGCAGCGTGAAGCCGATCGACTCGTAGAGCCGGATCGCCCCGGTGTTGCCCGCCCCGGTGTGCAGGAACGGCACCTCCCCGCGCTCCCGGATGCCCGCGGCCACGGCCCGTACCAGCCGGGTCGCCAGCCCCCGGCCCCGGTGCCCGGGATCGGTGCACACCGCGCTGATCTCCGTCCAGCCGGGCGGCCGCAGCCGTTCTCCCGCCATGGCGACCAGCCGGCCCTCGTGGCGGATCCCGAGGTACCCGCCCAGCTCCACGGTCCGGGGCAGGAACGGGCCCGGCTGCGTGCGGGCGACCAGGTCGAGCATCTCCGGCACGTCGGCCGGCCCGAGCCGCACCGCCTCGGGCGCGGGCTCGGCGCGCAATGCGCTGTCGACCAGCTGGACGCCGGGGATCGAGCCGACGGCCTCCCAGCCGTCGGGCGGGTCCAGCAGGCCGGTGAGCAGGACGACCTGACCGGGGCCGGCCAGGGCGTGCAGGTCCTGCCAGGCGCGGGGGTCGCCGGGGTCGGCGAGGGCCGCGAAGGGGGAGACGTCGTCGCGGTAGCGGGCGGCGCGGCCGCCGCCCTGCGGAGTCGGTGCGGCGAACCCGGCATGGGCACCGCGGAGCGAGGCCCACGCCGGGTTGTCCAGGATGTGTGAGGGCATCGGCGGCGGCTCAGGAGTTGGTCAGGGGAAGGCCGGGCGGGTCGACCTCGGAGGTCTTCACGGCCTCCGCGGACAGGTTCCAGGCCGTCAGCAGCTTCGCGTACTGCCCGTTGCTGATCAGGTGGTTGATCGCCGCCGCCACGGGTGCCGCCAGCTTGCTGTCCTTCTTCGCGGTCGCGGCGATCAGCCCCTGCAAGGTCTCCCCGGCACCGGAGAACTGTCCGGCGTTCCGGGTCGGCTTGGCGCTCCCCGCGGTCTGGGTGATGTGGTAGGCGCTGGACGGGTTGGGCACGAAGGTGATGTCGATCTTCTTGCCGCTGAGCGCCAGGTAGGTGCTGCTGCTGTCCGGGAAGTACTTGACGTCGATGTCCTTGCCCTCGGCACGCAGCTTCGTCTGCCACTCCAGGAGGATCTTCTCCTGGTTGGTGCCACGGGCCACCGCGACCTTCTTCCCCGCGAGGTTGCGGTAGTCGCCGCCGAAGTTCCAGGTGCTGTCCTTCAGCACCTCGAAGGCCAGGTTGTCCTGCCGGTACGAGGCGAACTCGTACTTCTTCTTCCGCTCCTCGGTGACGGTGACGTTGGTGAAGGCCGCGTCGACCTTGCCGCTGTCGATGCCGACGAACAGGTTCTCCCAGGTGAAGTTCTTCACCACCGGCTTCAGCCCGAGCACGGCGGCCACCAGCCTCCCGAGGTCCGGCTCCGCTCCGGTCAGGGTCTTCTGGTCGGTGCCGACGTACGCCAGCGGCGCGAACCCGACGGGCAGCGCGCCCACCCCGATGACGAGTTCGCCCCGGGACCGGACGGCCTCGGGCAGCTTGGCCCGGAGCGCGGCGTCGACGGGGACGGTGAGGTCCGTCTGCTGTGCGGCGCCGTTGGAGAGGGCGCCGACGGTGACCGTGCCGGGGCCGGCCGGAGCGCCGGCCCCGCCGGCCTTGTCGTCCTCGCCGCAGGCGGTGAGCCCGGCGAGGAGGGTCGCGGCGGCGGCCGCGGTGGTGAGGGCTCTGCCCAGTGGTGTCAGGCGGTGCATGGCGTGCCGTTCCTTCGGTTCGTGGGGAGGTGCGCGACGGACCGTGGGAGGTCCGACGCAGGTTCGGGGGAGGGGGGCGGTCAGAGCACCTTGCTCAGGTACTCCCTGGTCCGCGGGTGGACCGGGTCGTCCAGGACCTGCTCGGGCGGGCCCTGTTCGACGATCCGGCCGTCGTCCAGGAAGACGACCTCGTCGGCCACCTCGCGGGCGAAGCCCATCTCGTGCGTGACGATCAGCAGGGTGGTCCCGCCGCCGGCCAGGTCCTTGATGACGGCCAGCACCTCGCCGACCAGCTCCGGGTCGAGCGCGGAGGTGGGTTCGTCGAAGAGGATGACGCCGGGCCGCAGCGCCAGGGCGCGGGCGATGGCCACCCGCTGCTGCTGCCCGCCCGAGAGCTGCCGCGGGTAGGCGTCGGCCCGTGCTCCCAGCCCCACCCGGTCCAGCAGCTCACGGGCGAGAGCCCGGGCCTGGGGCCGGGACAGCCGGCCGGTCGCCACCGGCGCCGCGGCCACGTTGTCGAGGGCGGTCAGGTGCGGGAAGAGGTTGAAGTTCTGGAAGACGAAGCCGATCCGGCCGCGCTGGGCGAGGATCGCGCGCTCGCTCAGCTCCTTGAGCCGCCCCGCGTGCCGCCGTACGCCGATCAGCTCGCCGCCCACGCTGACGTGTCCGGCCCCGGGCTTCTCCAGGTGGTTGACGACCCGCAGCAGCGTCGACTTGCCGGAGCCCGAGCGCCCGATCAGCACGGTGACCGTGCCCGGCCGCACGCGCAGGCTCACCCCGTCCAGAACCCGTCGGTCCCCGTACCACTTGTGCACGTCGTGCACCTCGATGCCGGCGGGCGGACCCGTGGTGGCGGTGGCGGTCATCGTGCGGTCTCCTTCACGAAGCGGGCCCGCAGCTCGCGCAGGCCGGCCCGGGCCCGCTGCAGGGGGGTGGGCGGTACGGTCCGCAGCGCGCCGCGCGCGTAGTGCCGCTCCACGTAGAACTGCACGACGGACACGACGCTGGTCAGGACCACGTACCAGGCGGTGGCGACCAGCAGCAGCGGCACCACGTCCCCGGGATAGGTGGCACCCAGGCTCTGCACCGAGCCGAACAGGTCCAGCAGGGACACGTAGAACACCAGCGAGGTGGCCTTGACCAGCCCGATCAGCTGGTTGACGTAACCGGGCACGATGGCGCGCAGGGCCTGCGGGAACACGATCCGGGTGAACCGGTACCGGGCGGGCAGCCCGAGCGCGGCCGCCGCCTCGTGCTGGCCCTGGTCGACGGAGAGCAGCCCGGCCCGCACCACTTCCGCCGCGTACGCCGCTTCGGCCAGGCCCAGTCCCACCACGGCCACGGTCATGTCGGTGGCCAGCTTGGACTCGTCGAAGGTGACGAAGGCCGGCCCGAACGGCACCCCGAGGCTCAGCGTGGGGTACAGGGCGCTGAGGTTGTAGAGGAAGAGCAGGACGACGATCAGCGGCACCGAGCGCAGCAGCCAGATGTACGTCCAGCTCACCGTCCGCAGCACCGGGCTGGCCGACAGCCTGCCCAGGGCCAGCAGGATGCCGCCCAGCAGCCCCAGCACCGCGCTGTACGCGGCCACCTGGAGCGTGATGAGCAGCCCGTCCAGGATCACCGGCCGGGTCACCCAGTACGCGAACCGGTCCCACTGGTAGAAGGGGTTGGTCAGAAGTCCGTGCGCGGCCTGGGCGGCCAGCACCAGTACGACGACGGTGGCGACCCACCGGCCGGGCCGCCGCAACGGCAGCACCCGCTCCGCCGGAGCGGGCGGACCGGACCGTCCGGACGGGCCGGCGGGCCCGGCCGGGCGGACCGACTCGGCCAGGGACGCCTGCGCGGGCTCGGTCACGGCTGGCCCCCGCTGCCCCGGCGGTTGAACGGCAGCCGGCCCAGGACCACCGCCATGCCGCAGGTGTCGGTGAGCGCGGAGAACACCAGGCCCGCGGCGATCGCCGCGGCCAGCAGCTGGAAGGCCGGGTGCACGAGCAGCCCGAGGAGCAGGCCGAGCAGCACCACGGCGCCCGCGGTGAAGCGGACCTGGCGTTCCATGCTCCAGACGGCCCGGACCGGGCCGGGCGGGTGGCTGAGACCATGGCCGGCGGCCGTCCAGGCGGTGGTGCCGCCGTCCAGGGTGGCCGCCGGGACCCCGTGCTCGGCGAGGGCCGCCGCGGCCCGTCCGGCGCGGGCTCCGGAGGCGCACACCAGCAGCAGGCCGCCCCGCTCGGCGGCCTGCCGGAGCTCGGGCAGGCTCTGCTCGACCCGCTCGAGCGGGATGTTGAGGGAGTCCGGCAGATGGCCGGAGGCGTACTCGCCCGGGGTCCGGACGTCGACGGGAGTCAGCTCGTGCAGGCGGGCCTGGGCTTCGCCGACGCTGAGGGCGGTGGAAACGCTCATGGCGGGACTGGTCCTTGACTGGGGCGGAAGGGGCACGGGCCGCGGAGTCGGTGGGGGAGCGGGGCCGTGCCGGGGATGCTAGGCACTTTTCAGCCGTCCGGACGGCCGGCGGCGCGACTGCCACGAGCTCGCCATGCGGCGGCAACATCGAGGACGCGCCCGGATGCCTCACACGGCTCCAAGTGCCGGTCAGACGGCCGCGGTTGCCTTTCCGGCGCCGTCACACGTTCTTCATGCCCCGTGCATGGCCCCGGCCCGGTCGGCCGCCCCATCATCGGCTGACCACCCGCAGCCGCCGTCGAGGAGCGCCCACCCATGTCCAGCCGCCGCACCTTCCTGGCCGGTTCGACCGCCGCGCTCGGTCTGACCACCGCCACCGCCGCCGGGCCGGGGCAGGCGGCGGCCGCGGTGGCGCCCCCGGCGGCCGGCCAGGTCCGCCGGCCCCCGAACGTCGTCGTCGTCCTGGCCGACGACCTCGGCTACGGCGAACTCGGCTCCTACGGACAGCGGTTGATCGGCACGCCCCGACTGGACCGGCTCGCCGCCGAGGGGCTGCGCTTCACCGACGCCTACTCCACCGCGGCCGTCTGCGCCCCCTCCCGCTGCTCCCTGCTGACCGGACTGCACACCGGCCACTCCACCGTGCGCGCCAACCCCTCTGCCGGCGGGCAGGGATCGCTCACCGCCACCGACACCACCTTCGCCCAGGTGCTCAGGGCCCGCGGCTACCGGACGGCCGTGATCGGCAAGTGGGGCTTCGGACCGGAGGCCGCCGGCCAGGACAGCCATCCGGCCGCCCGCGGCTTCGAGGAGTTCTACGGCTACATCACCCACGGCCACGCCCACGAGTACTACCCCGAATACCTCTGGCACAACGACACCAAGGAGCCCATCCCTGCCAACGCCGGCGGTGCCAAGGCCGTGTACGCCCCCGACCTGCTGGAGCGGCACGCCCTGGAGTTCATCGACGGCCACGCCGACGAGCCGTTCCTGCTCCTGCTCACTCCCAACGTGCCGCACGCGCCCAGCGACGTGCCCGACACCGGCGCCTACGCCGACCGCCCCTGGAGCGCGGCCGACAAGGGGCACGCGGCCCAGGTCGGCTTCTTCGACGCGCTGGTCGGCAAGGTTGTCGACCGGCTCCGCGCCCGCGGCCTGGAGCAGGACACCATCGTCCTCGTCACCAGCGACAACGGCCCCCACGAGGAGGGCGGGGTCAACCCCGACCTCTTCGACGCCAACGGCCCGCTGCGCGGCTACAAGCGCAACCTCTACGAGGGCGGAGTGCGCATCCCCCTCGTCGCCTGGGGCCCCGGCCGCGTCCGGCCGGGTACCAGCGACCGGCCGACCCCGCTGACCGACCTGCTCCCCACCCTGGCCGAGCTCGCCGGCGCCCCGGCCCCCACCGACGTGGACGGCCTCTCCGCCGCGCCCCTGCTCGCCGGCAGTGCCGACTCGGCCCGCCACGGACACTTGTACTGGTTCCGCGACGAGTGGGGCGTCACCGCCCGGGCCGACGCGCAGGACGGCAAGCGCGCCACCTGGCTGGCCGAGGCGGTGCGCCGGGACAACTGGAAGGCCGTGCGCTTCGCCCCCCAGCGCGACCACGCCCTCCCCGACGACAAGTGGCAGGTGGAGCTGTACGACCTGGCCGCCGACCCGGGGGAGACCAGGAACGTCCGCGACAAGAACGCCGCGAAGGCCGGCGAACTGGTCGCGCTGATGCGCTCCTCCTGGCAGGACGTCTATCCCCGCAAGCCCTTCGGTACGCGGCTGGCCCTGACCGGGCCGGCCGTCCCGGGGCAGGCGTTCACCGCGACCGCCACCTTGGACAACGGCTCCGCACGGCCCTGGACCGACGCCGCGCTCGTCCTGCGCGCCCCCGCCGGCTGGAGCGTGGCCCCGGCCAACCCGGCCACGGCGGACCAGCTCGCCCCGGGCGGCCGCCTCACCGCCTCCTGGCAGGTGACCCCGCCTCCGGGCACCGCCGCCGCGACCACGTGGACGCTCACCGCGGACGGCACTGCCGACGCCCCGGCCGGGCCCCTGCACTTCCCGGCCACGGGCACGGTCACGACCGCGCCGGCCCCTCCGGTCCGCGACTCGTACCTCTCCGACCTCCCCTGGATCAGCGCCTCCAACGGCTGGGGACCCGTGGAACGGGACGCCTCGAACGGCAAGAACGCCGCCGGCGACGGGCCCCCGATCGCCTTCGGCGGTACGACGTACCCCAAGGGCCTGGGCGTCCACGCACCCAGCGACATCTCCTACCACCTGGGCGGCGCCGCCCGGCGCTTCACCTCCCTGGTCGGCATCGACGACTTCTCCGCCAAACAGAGCAGCCTGGGCGCCACCCGCGCCAAGGTCTACGGAGACGGCCGGCTGCTGCTGACCACCCCCACGCTCACCGCCGCCACCGGACCGGTCCGCCTCGACCTGGACGTCCGAGGGGTACGCGTCCTGCGCCTGGTCGTCGAGGACGCCAACGACCGGACCTCGTTCGACCACACCTCCTGGGCCCTGGCCCACGTCACGGTGGCGTGAACGATCCCGCACCTCCCACACCCGTCTCTCTGCCACCCGTTCACGGCAGGCGATCTGCCGTACCCGTCCCGAGCTGCGGAACCAGGAGAAGACATCCCATGAGCCACAACAGCAGACCACAGGTGAGCCGCCGCGGATTCCTCGCCGGCACGGCGGCGGCCACCGGCGCCGCAGCGGTTCCCACGCTCGCCCAGGTGGCCGCCGGCGCCCCCGCCGCGGCCGCCACCCGTCCGAACATCCTGCTGATCGTCACCGACGACCAGCCCAAGCACACCGAGTGGGCACAGCCCAGGACCACGGCCTGGCTGGCCGACCACGGCGTGACGTTCACCCACGGGCACGTCACCACCCCGCTCTGCGCGCCCTCCCGGTCCTCGGTGCTCACCGGCCGCTACGCCCACCACCACGGCGTCCGCAACAACAAGGCCTCGTACCAGCTCGACCAGAACACCACGCTCCCCAAGTACCTGAAGCAGGCCGGCTACCGCACCGGCCTGTTCGGCAAGTGGCTCAACTCCTGGACGCTGTCCGACAACCCGCCGCACTTCGAGGAGTTCGCGCTGCTCCAGCCGGGCTACGTCGACGCGCAGTGGAACGTCGACGGCACGGTCCGGACGATCAACGGGTACACCACCAACATCATCAAGAACCGGACGCTGGCCTTCCTCGACAAGGCGGCCGCCGACTCCCGGCCCTGGTTCGCGTACGTGACCCCGTACGCCTCCCACGGCCCGCGCACCCCGGAGCCCAAGTACGCCGGCACCGCCGTCCCGGAGTGGAACGGCCGGCCCTCCGTCCCGGAGAACGACCGCAGCGACAAACCGGCCTACGTCCGCAACGCCACCGGCACCCTCGCCGACGGCCGGCAGATCCGCGCCGAACAGCTGCGCACCCTGCGCACCGTGGACGACACCGTCCAGGCTTTCAAGGACAAGCTCCAGGCGCTCGGACAGCTGGAGAACACCCTGGTCATCTACATCGCCGACAACGGCTTCGGCTGGGCCGACCACGGCTGGACCAAGAAGTCCGTGCCCTACCGGCCGGCGCACGAGGTGCCGTTCTACCTGTCCTGGCCGGCCCGCGGCCTGGCCGCGGGCACCACGGACGACCGCATCACCGCCAACATCGACATCGCCCCCACGATCCTCGACGCCGCCGGCCTCACGCCCGCCCACGCGGTGGACGGCCGGTCCTTGCTCTCCTCGTACAGCCGCGACCACCTGCTGGTCGAGTGGTGGCAGCAGGGCGCGGCCGCGGCCGGCCCGCCCACCTGGTCGTCGTACGTGGCCAAGGACGAGCAGTACACGGAGTACTACGACCTGACCACCGACGGCAACGGCACGGTGTCGGGCACGGGCCAGGTGAAGTTCCGCGAGTACTACGACCTGGCCGCCGACCCGTACCAGCTGACGAACAAGCTCCACCAGGCCACGCCCCAGGACGAACAGAACCTGGGCATCCCCGCCCTGGCGGCGACACTCGCCGCGGACCGCACCGCCTAGCGGCGATCCGGCGGGTGCTCCCCGGCGCCGCCCGGGAGCACCCGCCCGACCCGGGAGCACCCGCCCACCCACCATCCGACGGAGCCCCCCATGCCTTCCTGCTGCACCCCCGGCGCCGGTGACGCGCACGCCGCCACCGGCGCGCTCACGGTCGCCCCGGCACCGCGGCGGCGTCCCGCCGACCCCCGGCGCGCCGCCCGCCGGCTGATCGACCTGCCGGGCGGGCGGTTCCTCATGGGCACCGACGACCCGGACTCCTTCCCGGCGGACGGCGAGGGTCCGGTGCGGGAGGCCGAGGTCGGCCCGTTCAAGATCGCCCCCACGGCCGTGACCAACGCCCAGTTCGCCGCCTTCGTCAAGGCCACCGGCCACGTCACCGACGCCGAACGCTTCGGCTATTCCTTCGTCTTCGGCGGGTTCCTGTCCGCCGAGGTCGCCGCGGTCTCGCCGCCCGTGGCGGCCGTCCCGTGGTGGCGGGCCGTCGCCGGCGCGACCTGGCGGCACCCCGAGGGCGCCGGCTCGTCCTTCGCCGCCCGCCAGGACCACCCCGTCGTCCACGTCTCCTGGCACGACGCCCAGGCGTACTGCACCTGGTCCGGCACCCGGCTGCCCACCGAGACCGAATGGGAGTACGCGGCCCGCGGCGGGCTCGAGCAGCGCCGCTACCCGTGGGGCGACGAACTCTCCCCGGGCGGGCGGTACATGTGCAACATCTGGCGGGGCGACTTCCCCGACCTCAACACCGCGGCGGACGGCTGGGAGGGCACCGCGTCCGCGAAGTCCTTCCGCCCCAACGGCTTCGGCCTCCACAACGTCGTCGGCAACGTATGGGAGTGGTGTGCGGACTGGTTCGCACCGGACACCAGCCGAGTCATGCGCGGCGGCTCCTACCTCTGCCACGACTCGTACTGCAACCGCTACCGCGTCGCCGCCCGCAGCTCCAACACCCCCGACAGCTCGACCGGCAACATCGGCTTCCGCGTGGCGGCCGACACCGCCGGGCCCCGCCCGTAGCCGGACCCGTGAACATGCGGCTGTCCCGGAGCCCGGCCGCCGCCGGTGTCACGGCCGGGCCCCTGCTTCCTTCGCTGTGTCCGTACCGGCCTCCGACCCCGCTCGGGCCGGCTCCGCGGCCCCCGCTGCCGGCCGGCGGCACCTGCGCGCCGCCCGCAGGCCCCATGCACAGGCGGCGACCAGGCCGACGACCACGATGCCCGCACCGGACAGGCGCAGCGTGCCGACGGCGCCGAGGCCGGCTGTCAGAGGTCCCCCGAGTGCGATACCCAGGGGTACCGACAGCACGCGGACGGCGGAGCTCGCAGCGAGGGCCTGGGGTAGCAGCGCGCCGGGCGCCGAGCGCTGGAAGAGCGCTGTCGACAGCGATGAGTACGGCGGCCAGAGCAGCCCGGCCAGGCCGAAGCAGACGATCGACACGCCCGTCGGGGCACCCAGGCCCAGGGGGAGCATCAACACGCCGAAGCCGATGACGATCCCGGCCGTCGCGGGCCACAACCGCCACCGGTTGAGGAAGCCGGTGAGCACGGAACCCAGCACCGCGCCGATGCCGAAGGCCGTGTAGAACGCGGCCAGCCCACCGGCCGAGGAGCCCAGGTCGTCCGACACGTGCAGCGGGAGCGCCACGTACACGGGGCCGAACAGGAAGAAGAACGCGAAGGTCAGGGCGAGGAGTCCGGACAGCGCCGGACTGCGCCGGATCACTGCGAAGCCGGCCGACCGTGAGGCCGTGCCCGCCTCCGGCTCCGGCACCGAGCCCTTGGGGACGACCAGGAAGGTGGCGGCCAGGACGAGGAATGTCGCGGCGTCCACGGCCAGTACGGTCGCCGCGCCCCCGCACCCGATCAGCAGCGTCGCCAGCGGCGGGCCCACCACCGTGGCGACCGACCCCACACCGGACAGCACGGCGTTGCCCGCCAGGTGATCGCGTTCCGGCAGCACCCTGGCGATCAACGTGTAGACACCCGCCTGCCCCCAGGAATGCAGCACGGAGGAGACCGCCAGCAATGCCACGTACCCCTCGATGCCGAGCGCGCCGAAGGTGTACAGCACCGGGACGGCCCCCAACGCGGCAGCGCGCAACGCCGCGTCCCAGCAGACCAGTTGCGCGGGCGGGCGGTGCTGAACGAAACGCCGGAGCAGCAGCGCGCCCACCGCCCCGGACAGCGTGTAGGCGGCCGCCGCCATCGCCACCCAGGCCCCCCGGACGGAGGCCGGTGCCAGCTGGATTGCCAGCCAACTGACCGCCACCACGGCCATGCCGTCACCCAGTGATGAGACGGCCACCCCGGGAAGGACCCGCCGCAGCGTGGGGTGACTGATCACCGGCCAGTACGGCGAAGAGCGCATCACGCGCCCCGGGTTCGGGTCCACAGGCCACCTCCTACGTCAAAGGAACCGACCCGAGATCCTTGCCCCGGCAATGCGCCATGTGAGGGGGGTTTCTCCGCAGGGCATAAGCCTCACGCCCAGCGCGAACGGAGCCGCGTCTTCGGGCACCCGGCCGACCAGGGCTCCGCGCGCGTGCCTCCTCAGGCGGGGGCGGACACATGGCGACAGGGCGCCGGTGGTGCCGGGGCCCAGATGCGAGGCCGGCGCCGGAGCCGGTCGGTGGCTGGTGCGACCACCGGGGGGCTCCAGGTCAGGCCGGGGTGGCGGGAGCGCAGGTGCGCAAGGGCCCGGACGTCCAGGCCGGAACGGCGGAACCGCTCCTGGATGTCGATGGCGGTGATGGTCCCGCGGGCGCAGGTGGGGCACAGCCGGTAGCGGACCTCTCCGACGACCTGTCGGGCGTGCACCAGGAGGAGGCACTCATCGTCGGGACCGGTGGTGCCCGGCAGGTGGGTGGACAGGAAGTCGATCGCCCGGTACGCGAGGAGTCTGCGTCGCAGCCGGGCCATGAGCCGACCGTCGCGCACGTGCCGGCCGACCGTGCCGGACGAGGGACCCCGAGGACGCGCATGCCGTGGATGCATGGCCATCGTGTGCCCAGCCTGCCGCCCGGTATCCGCCCCGGAGGCGACCGGGACGGAGCGCGGAGCCCGCGGGCGGACGGGCTGCCCAGACCCGGGCGGACGAGCAGGGCCCTGTTATCTTGCGCCGATGTCAACGATCAAGCAGTTCCAAGTCACCTTCGACTGCGCGGAACCCGCGCGCCTGGCCGCCTTCTGGTGCGAGGTGCTGGGGTACGTCCTACCGACGGCCCCGGAGGGCTTCGCCACGTGGGAGGAGTACCACCGCACGCTGCCGCCCGAGGACGAGATCTACTTCGCGTGCACCGACCCCTCCGGGGTGGCCCCGCGCCTGCTGTTCCAGCGCGTTCCGGAAGGCAAGGTCGTCAAGAACCGGGTGCACCTCGATGTGCGGGCCGGCATCGGGCTCGTGGGGGACGAGCGTCTGGCCACGCTCGAGGCCGAGTGCGCCCGCCTGATGGCACTCGGCGCGAAGCACGTGCTCACGCAGCGCGCCGACGGTGTCAACGAGTCGTGCATCACGATGCAGGACATCGAGGGCAACGAGTTCTGCCTCGACTGATCCGCTCCGAGGCCGAGCGGGCCGGGAGCCCCGCCGGGTGTCCTTCCGGATGTCGGCGCACGCCGGCCGGAACGTCCGGCGCGTCCCGGCCGCGCCGGTGCCGCCCGACGGGGCCTCCCGCCCGACGACGGCCCGGCGGTGCCGGTCAGCCGCCTGCTCGACCCGCGAGGTCCGCGGCCAGCGCCGCGTAGACGTACTCGCTGCCCCACCGGTCCCCGTCGAGGTCGTTCTCGACCAGGTGCGCCTCGCGGCGCATCCCCAGACGCTCGCAGACCCGTACGGACCCGGCGTTCTCCACGTCCAGCCGTGCGTAGAGGCGGTGTACGCCCAGGGTGTCGAAGGCGAACCGGGCCAGTGCGGCCGCCGCCTCGGTGGCGTAGCCGTGTCCCTCGTGCGCGGGGTCGAGAGTCCAGCCGATCTCCGCCTGGGCGGCCCGGGCACCGGCCAGGGTGATGCTCACCTCGCCGAGCAGACCCGGCTCGTCGCGCCGGCATACCGCGAGCGCCAGCTTGTCCCCGTCGGCCTTCCAGGCCGCCTGCGCCGCCCGCTCCGCGGCGACCTGCACGCTGCGCTCACGCGTGTGCACCGGCCGGTACAGATAGCGCGCCACGCTCGGCAGGCTCTGGTACGCGTGGAGGGCGTCGGCGTCACCGGGGGTGAACAGGCGCAGCGACAGCCGGGACGCGGTCAACGGCAGCAGCGGGGTGATGTCCACGGAGACCTCCGGACGCGGATGCAGATCGATGTGCGGTGGGATTGTCGCACCGCGCCTACCCGGCAGCCACGCCTTTACGGGAGCAGCGGCCGGCCGCCGCCCGGCCGCCCGCCGCCCCGGGCCGGCCGCTTCCCGTGACGCACTCCCGGAGCGACAATTCAATGGTGAACATCTCGGGAGGTCTGGACCGGCTGGTGCCGCCGCGGGCCCGGGACCGCCTCGGTGACGCCCTCTTCAAGCGTGTCGCCGGGCCGTCCGGACCGCAGACGCGGGCCAGGATCCACGACACCCCCGGCCCGCGGTGGTTCGCCCCGGACGAGCCGATCCGCCGCGTCCACGGCGACGCGTCGATGTTCGTCGGCGGGCTGAGCGCGCTGCTGCTGCAGTCCCTCCATCCACGGGCGATGGCCGCGGTGGCCGCCCACTCCGGGTACCGGGGCGACCCCTGGGGTCGCCTCCAGCGGACCAGCACCTTCCTCGCCGTCACCACGTACGGGACCACCGAGGACGCCCAGCGCGCCGTGGACGGCGTGCGCGCGGTCCACGCCCGCATCCGCGGCCGCACCCCGGACGGGGAGCCGTACCGCGCGGACGACCCGCACCTGCTCGAGTGGGTGCACATCGCCGAGGTGGACAGCTTCCTGCGGGCGCACCAGCGCTACGGCGCCCGGCGCCTGACCCCCGCAGAGTGCGACGCGTACGTCGCCGCGGCCGGCCGGGTCGGCCAGGCCCTCGGCGTCCTCGCCCCACCCCTCACCACACGGCAGCTGGCGGACCGGATCGACGCCTTCCGGAGGGAGCTCCGCGGCACCGAGGAGGCCCGGGCCGCGGCCCGCTTCGTCCTGTTCGAGCCCCCGCTGCCGTGGCCCGCGCGGCCCCCGTACGCGCTGCTCGCGGCGGCGGCCGTCGCCCTCCTGCCGCCCTGGGCCCGCAGCCCGCTCGGCCTGCCCCTGCTGCCCCGCACCGAACGGTGGTGCGCGGTACCCGCCGGAGCGGCGGTGACCGGCACCATCCGTTGGGCCATGCACCGCCCGCCCCCACAGCCCGACTGACGCGCAGCACCGGCACCGGCGGCGCTCGGGACCGGCGGCGCTCGGGACCGGGCGAGAGCCGGCCTCCGTCCGACGCGAACGGGCACCGGCCCGCGAGGCCGCGTGCGACGGGTGCGGCCGGTCCATCTAACCCTCTGTGGTGTCCTGATGCGGCCCGGCCGCTAGCGGACCGTCACTGCCCCTTCCTGCGCCCCTCGCACCTCGGCACACTCGAACGCGTCTGGAGAAGCCGCCGGACCGCACCGCTGCTGCGGCCGCCGGGTCCCGCACCTCCGATGTCCCCCGCACCCGGCCCCGCCGGGAGCAGTCCTCAACTCCGCACCGAACGAGGTGACATTGAAGACTCACACCGCACTGCGCCGCGTCCTCGGCGGGCTGCTCGGCACTGCCGCGATCGCCGCCGCCACACTCGCCGTCACGGCCGCCGATGCCGCCCTCGCCCCGCAGACCGCCTCGGCGGCGTCCGTGCCGGGTGGCCCGATCGCCGCTTCCGAGGTGCTCGACCGCGCCCAGTACTGGGCCGACCAGGGGTACACGTACCTCAACAGCTCCGACCGGGGCACCTGGCGCACCGGCCCGGCCGGCAGCGACCGCTACCGGCGCGACTGCTCCGGGCTCCTGTCCATGGCCTGGAACCTGGGCGAGGGCTCGTACGACACCACGGTGTACGAGAAGTGGATCGGCGGCCGGCTCACCCGCCTGTCCGGTTTCGACGCCCTGCGCCCGGGCGACGCCGTCCTCCGGGTGGGCTTAGAGAAACTGTCCAACCACGTCGAGCTCTTCTCGCACTGGAAGGACCCGGCCGACCACGCACAGGGCGGCTACTTCTACTCGTTCAACTCGCCCGGCGAGACCGTGCGGACCCCGTACGCCGCCAGCAACTTCGGGAACCGGGGCTTCCACACCCTGAGCAGCCTCGCCCAGAACTACGAGTACGCCGTCCGCTACGACGGCGTCGTGGACGCCGGCGGGGCCGGCGGATCCGGCTCGGTGCCCACCGGGACCGCCGCCGACGTCAACCTCGACGGCATCGACGACGTCCTCGCCAAGGACGCGGCCGGCGACGTCTGGGCGTACCCGCGCACCACGAGCGGCAGCTGGGGCACCCGATACCGCGTCGGCACCGGCTTCGACGGGACCGACGGCCTGAACATCGCCGACGTCACCCTCGACGGCCGGCCCGACCTGATCGTCCGCTTCACCGGCAACGGATCCCTCCGCGTCTTCCCGCACACCGGCAGCACGACCAGTCCGTACACGGGGAACGGGGCGCTCATCGGCACGGGCTTCGGCGGCTTCGACGCGCTGAACTTCGCCGACGTCACCCTGGACGGGCGGCCCGACCTCGCGGCGCGGACGCCCGGGGGCGAGATACGGCTGTTCACCCACACCGGCGACGCGGGCGCCCCGTACGCCGGCGGCGGCACCGTCATCGGTACCGGATTCACCGGCTTCGACGCGGTGAACTTCGCGGACGTGAGCCGGGACGGCCGGCCCGACCTGGTCGTCCGGGCGGCCAACGGCGACCTGCGGCTCTTCGCGCACACCGGAAACCCGTCCGCCCCGTACGCGGGCAACGGCAGCCTCATCGGAACCGGGTTCACCAGCTTCACCGGCCTCCTGTTCGGCGACATGAACCGCGACGGGAACACCGACCTGATCGCCCGCGCCGCCAACGGCGACCTCAAGACCTTCCCCCACAGCGGCAGCACCACCAGCCCGTACGGCGGCCAGGGCACGCTCATCGGCACCGGCTGGGCAGGGATGACCGACCTCGACTGACGAGAACCACTGCCCGAAGCGGACGCCGGAGGCCAGGCCTCCGGCGTCCACCGGTGTCACGCCCCGTCCCCGACTCGCGGACAGCGGATCGAACGAAGCGGATCCGGTCGTGGTGATGCTCCTTTCGACGCCGACAGGTGGCCCGCTGGTCTGACGCGCCCCGGGCGGTGCCCCTGCCAGGCTCGATCCGTCAGGCGGGCCGTGTGGCCTGCCGTCGTACGGGGCCACCCGGACCGGTCGTGCCGGTCGAGGAGGAGTAGGGGTCATGGGAGACAACACGAGGCGCCGCGGCCAGGGGCGGCACCGGAAGCCGGCCCGCCCGCCGGGAAGGCACGGGGGCGCCGGCCGGGTGGGCGTACGGATCGCCGCGCTCGGCCTGACCGCGACGGCCGGGGCCGCGCTGGGCACAGGCCAGGCACTCGCGGCGGAGACGCCCGACGGTCCCGGGACCCGTGCCGCGGCGCAAGGGGCCGACCCGGCTGCGGCCGCCGGCCCCCGGCAGCCACCGGCATACGTGTACCGCGGCGTGCAGATCCAGCCCGAGGACTTCACCCCGCGCTATGACCCCGGCAAGCCGTTCCGACTCCCCACGTATGTGTCCTCCGGTACCTTCCTCGAGGCGAACCCCGGCCGGGCCTTCACGGAGGGCATGGTCTCCCGGGTGACGACAGACCTCTCGATCCAGGAGCACCTGGCGGGCGGCGAACGGAACCTCAGCCCCTACATATCCACCTCCGAGAGCCCCGTCACGGCGAGGGAGTTCGCACTGGGCACGGGGAACTTCCCCGCGACCTACGCCTTCGAACGCCGCATCGGCCCGGACGGGGCCCCACGGACGTACGCGGTCTCCCGGGGCATCGTCTACACGATCAAGCCCGAGGGGATGGCCTACGCCGAGGACATGGCACGGCAGGCAGGGGTGGCGGAGAAGGAGTCCGTCCGGACCAAGCTCAGCCAGCAGGAATGGGTGGCAGACCGGAAGATAGCGCCGCAGAACGTCCAGGGTTACCAGGTGTACGAGCGCGTCGCCGAACTGGACGCCAGGGGATACCCCAAGAAGTGGTCACCCGCGGCGGAGTCGCAGGGATACTTCACCGTCGACGGCAAGACCCAGCTGCCAGCCGCGGAGAAGGCGCCCGGCGTGCTCGCCGCACAGGCCGGGGCTTCCGAACCAGCGGGGGCCGGCGTGGAGGAAGGCTCCTCGGCCTCGTGCCGGGTGTCCCGGTCGGTCACGTCACGCGGGTGCGGGCTCACTGGTGAAGCAGGCCGGGGAGAAGAAGGCCGCTCTGGGTACGCCGAGGAAAGGCCCCCGGTCTCCGAAGAGCCAGGGCCGAGGCGGTATCCGGCCGCCGATGAGGCCAGAGGGACGGTCCGGCCCCCCGTCGCCGCACCGGAGGGCGAGGATCCGGCTGGCGCGTACCGCAGGAGCGCCGGCTCGAGCCGCGGCGTCGGGCTTGCCGGCGCCGGTGCCGGCGCCATGGTCGGGGGACAGCTCAACGAGAAGTTCCTGGGTCCGTACCTGAGGACGATCGACGCGGACTCGTGCACCGAGAACTCGGCCTGCTGGTCGACCGAGGTGCAGAACAGCTTCGCCGAACGGTGGTTCGGCCTGCCGGAGTCCGAACGGACGCCCCAGAAGGCGCAGGACATCGCCGACGAGTTCAGGGCGGAGTTCCGTGAACGCCTGTCCTCCGCGGAGGCGAAGGGCTGGTCGGCGGACCGCCTCCAGGCCAGACGGACCGACCTCGCCGCCGTCGAAGGGATCCTCGACCGCCTGCCCGAGCAGGCCGCCGACGGCAGGATCGACGCCGGCGGATTCGCGGCAGGGCGGGACGCGGCGTCGCAGTACGCCGGCGCGGACCCGGGCGCCGACGCGCTGGTCGAGCAGAGGCAGAAGGCCTGGGAGGAGCATCTGACGAGCCATCCCGACGCGTCCCCCGACGACTGGTCCCGCTCCTACGACCTCGGCCTGACCGGCAACGCGTACGCGTACGCCCCCGGCTCCCCGTGGTACCGGGTGCCCGACCAGATCCTGCGTACCTTCACCCCCGACTCCGTGATGTGGAACGTGTTCGGCGTCAACAGCGAGACGCGGGAACTGCGGCAGGCGCGTTCCTTCAGCCAGACCCTCAACGAGACCGCACTGCGGTCACCGGCATCGGACGCGGACGCCGGCCCGGACACCCCGAAGACCGTGAAACGGGAGGTGGCCGACATCAAGGTCGAGTCGCTGACGGACCCCATGAACCCCCTCCGCCAGACAGGCACCACGCCACCGGCCGACCCGTCCGACGACGAGACACAAGAGGAGGCGACCCAGGAGCCCGAGCCGGAACAACAGGAACAAGAACAAGCCCAGGCCCCGGACCAGGAGGAACCGGAGCTGGACCAAGTTCAGGAGCAGGAGCAGGAGCAGGAGCAGGCCGCGGAAGAGGAGAGCCCCGTCCAGGAGGCGGAGCCCGAGCAGGACCAGGCCTGGGACGAGGACACCGCGGCGGAAATCGACGACACCGCCTCCGAGGAAACCGCCTCCGACGAAACGTACGACTGAACCGAGGCGGTTCTGCTGCTCGGCCCGTGCCCGGTGGACCCATGACGGCCGGGGCGGCGGTCCGATCCGGTCGCCGGGAATCGGATCGCGATCACCGTGGTTGGTGGGGGATGAAACGATCATCGGAGGGGTCATGCGAGCGATTCAGGTGTACGAGGTGGGCGGTCCCGAGGTGCTGCAGGAGGCCGAGGTGGACCAGCCGCGGCCGGGCCCGGGCGAGGCGGTCGTGGAGGTCGCCGCATCCGGCGTCAACTTCCTCGACGTCTACCACCGCGAAGGCCGGTACAGCATGCCGCTGCCCTTCACCCCGGGCGCCGAGGGCGCCGGCACGGTCGTCGAGGTCGGACCCGGCGTCGCCGACGTCGCAGTCGGGGACCGGGTCGGCTGGGTGGAGATTCCCGGCACGTACGCCGAGCGGGCCGTCGTGGACTCCTCCCGGCTGGTCCCGCTGCCCGACGACATCGACTTCGAGACGGCCGCCGCCGTGCTCCTCCAAGGCATCACGGCGCACTATCTCATCAAGGACGCCTACCCGGTCCAGAAGGGCGACACGGTACTCGTGCACGCGGCTGCCGGTGGCATGGGGCTGCTCCTGACCCAGCTCATCACCCATCTCGGCGGCAGGGTGATCGGTACGACGTCGACCACGGCGAAGGCCGAACTGGCCAAGCGCGCCGGGGCAGCCGAGGTGATCCTCTCCTCCGCGTTCGATCTCGCAGCCGAGGTCAGGCGGCTCAACGACGGTCACGGACTCCCGGTCGTCTTCGACGGCGTCGGCGCGCACACCTTCGATGCGAGCCTCGCCAGCCTCCGGCCCCGCGGCCATCTCGTGCTCTTCGGCGCGGCGAGTGGCGCCGTGCCTCCGTTCGATCCGATGCGGCTCGCCGGCGGCGGTTCGCTGACCCTGATCCGGCCCAGCCTCGGTGACTTCATCGCCGACCGGTCCGAACTCCTCCGCCGGGCCGCCGAGGTGTTCGAGTGGGTACGCTCCCAGGCGCTCGAAGTCACCGTGACGGGCCGCTACGCCTTGTCCGAAGCCGCCCAGGCCCACAGCGACCTGGAGGCCCGCCGCACCACCGGCAAGCTCCTCGTCATACCCGATGCGGCCGCCGTCGGACGGCGCGAGGAGACGCAGAGCTGATCGCGGGTGACGGGGTCGGGGATCTTGGAGACTGAGATGCCGGAGGCGTAACGGGGCGTTCGTAGGCGCGCCGCGGGTCAGCAAGCCGCACCCCAACGGAGCTCCCTCGGCAGAGCGTGAGCTTGGCGGTTTCGGGCAGCCATACCTTCACCTGGTTGGTCAAGACGTGGGTGGCGCCGCCCTGCAACCTCAAGTCGAAGACGATCGTCATCCACGCCCCCCGCAAGGGGGACATGTCCAGCGGAAGGCAGAGCCGGTGAGATCCGCGATCCGCTCGGGGGGCGCACCACTGTATGGCTGTGCGCCGCCGTGGCGGCATTGTGCGCCGCAGGCTGCAGTCCGACGGAACGGCAGACACGGCACCCACCAGCACGCGGCCCGTCGCGTCGCGAAGCGCCGCTGCTCCGGATGATGGTGCCGCCGCGGAGGCCGTCCTGCAGCGGGCGTTCGCCGACCGGGAGGCCCTGGGCGGAGGCAGGGGGCACCTGGAGCCGCAGTTCGACAACACGCTTCCGGCTGTCCCGAACGACGTCGTGAGTGTCACCTTCGCTTTCACCTGCACCAGCCCGGCGAAAGTGCTCCTGAAAGTCACGCTCGACAACAACCCGATCCCGGGGGCGGAGAAATCACTCTCATGCGGAAACTCCGTGTCCCAGGTGAGTTTTGACGTCACAAAAGATCGCCTCATCGGATTCAACGCCGAGGTGACCGGCCCGCACAACGGCGGTTTCGCCTACGCCTACTACGCAGAGAAAACCCAGCCGGCGTCGTAGCACCCCGGCCCCGGCCAAGGCCCGCAGGGCTTCCTGCGGGCCTTGGCCATCTCACCTGTCCAGAAGATCGCCGAGCCGGACTTTCGTCCGGCCCGGCCCGGGCCTACCCGCGCATGTTCAACGGTATCTTCCCGTGGCGCGCCGTCGACCGCTCGAGGCGCGTCGCCGACGATTGCGGGCGCGGTGGTTCTTGGCGTCCGGCGGGGGTGAAGACGATCACGTACGACTCCAGCCCCTCGTAGGGGGCGTCCCCGCCCTCCCGCAGGGCGGCGTCGAAGCGTTCAGCCGACTCGCCTCGGCCGTGCGCCCAGACCTGGACCCGGTACGTCGAGCCGGGATCGAGCTCCAGGACGGGCTCACCCGGCGCGATCGCCCGCCCCCACAGGTGCACCGCCCAGGCGGTGGGGACGGCGGGCCCCGATGTCGGGCCCCACACCTCCATCCGCCCCCCGTACACCGGCCTGTACGACAGCGCGCCCAGCAACTCCCAGCCCTGTGCCGGCGGGCCCGGGCTGTCGGACAGGGCCAACACCACGCGAGCCCCGTGGTCCTGGACGCGGGAGACAACGGTGATGCACCCGGCCGTGGGGATCACGTCCCGCTCCGTCTTGAAGTCCGGCCTGTCGTCGTACGTCGTGAAGCCCTCCTCCACCGCCTCACCCACGTCAAAGTGCGCGAACTCCACATCGACCAGACCGGCCCCGCTCACCGCAAGCACCGCCCCTCCTCTCCGCCGCAACACCCCGACCCTCCCAGCCTTCGGGACCGCTGCGACCGAGGTTGACTGAAACCCCTCGCAGCGCCGGGCGCCGCGACGCGCCTGCGGGGATAGGCGTTCACGGATGCGTCGAGCCGCCGCTACACGAGGAGTGCGCGGCCCGGGAGCGGCGCGCTTTCCGCACCGTAGCGGGTGGAGCGAGCGGAGCCTGTCAATTGCTGCCCGGTGGGGCAGCCTCCGCATCGTATGCGATCATTCAGGCGACTAAATATTCGCAGCGAGGAAATATGTGGTTCGAAAAGCCCTTGTCCGAGAACCGCCAGAACTGGACGCTGGATCCGTTGGTATCCGTGGGGCCGCTTGAATTTGGGATGA
Organism: Streptomyces sp. NPDC089919; assembly: GCF_040684615.1. Taxonomy (NCBI): domain Bacteria; kingdom Bacillati; phylum Actinomycetota; class Actinomycetes; order Kitasatosporales; family Streptomycetaceae; genus Streptomyces; species Streptomyces sp. NPDC089919. The sequence continues at coordinate 76,817 of NZ_JBFBGK010000017.1, read as the reverse complement.
ATCCCAGCGAGGTGGAATCGGCGCTTGAGTCGAACGAGGGGGTTCAGTCGAACGGGCTGGCGGTCTTCTCCCGATTCCGGGACCGGGGGATCACCGCATACTATTCCCACCGTACTGACCTGCGCTTGGTCGCTGTTTCCGTGGATCCTCTGATCGGTCCTCAGGTGCATTTCGGAGGCGAGGACCTGACGGGGCGGCTTCCGTCAGAGCTTGATCCGTGGATCGATCGGATGGCGGACGGCGGGCATGAGCTTCTCTTCACGTCGACCGGGCAGCCGAGCTTCCGCGACCTGGGAATTCTCCTAGGGCTGCGCCCGAATGGTGATCGAGCCTGCAGCTGGCCGATTCTCCTGGGTGGAGAATGGGCCGACAGCGACTGGGATGCCCTGCCCATCCACTGAAAGACCATCACGCCATGGCCCCCGGCCTTCTTCCACGCGGGACCTGGTGGCGGAGGCCAGGAGCCGTGGCGCCCATGGTTCTCCTCGGCACCTCGGGATGGTGTGGAACGTCAGGTGGTTCGGCAGAGGCGGAGGCCCCGTTTCAGGACCTCGTCGATGCTCACTTTGAGGCCGTGTCCGAGGCTCGGGGAGTATGCCCAGATGGCGTCGGGACGCGGATAGCCGCGGTCTTGGGCCATGCCGTTGATTCCGTACTCGAAACCGCTGGTGGCGAAGGTGACGAGTAGACCGTCGCGGCAGCGGAGCTCTCCGTCCGGGACGGTGAACGGCCACTTGGCGAAGTCGGCCGCCGCCACCTGCTCCCTGGTGGGGCTGGACGGCTTGTCGTCGGCGGAGCTGCTGAGGAGCGCGATCGTGACGACAAGCGCGCTCAGCCCGAAGAACGCTGTCGCGCACGCCTTGGCCCAGGACGGCGGTGTTTCCTCGGACATTCCCCTCCCCAGGTGCGGCTGCGCACAGGCTATGGGGAGTTGCCTGCAGAATGCCGGGTTCACCCCAAGAGACCTCCCGGCGGAGCTACGGGCACGCTGGGCGAGGGCGCATGGCGGCGCGCTGGAATGCCCTCCTTTCCCCTGGCGCAGCGACATCAGGACCGGTGGCCGCGTGCTCCTTCATCGAACGCAAGGTCGTAGCTGTCGTCGCCGAGGCGGCCCCGTGCCATGCGTTCCCCCTCTTCACGCAGCGGTCCAAGTTCCGGGGTCCCGCGCTGCGGGTGGCCGACCATCTGCCACAGCGTGTACCCCGCACCGGCGGCGCGTGCGGATGCGGCGGCGTCGCCGCCGGCAGCATGAGCTGCGGCGAGAAGGTCCAGCCCGAGGGCTGCGCCGAAGCTGTCACCGAGGTGGTTCTTCGCCTCCAGCATGGAGCGGGCATACACCGCGGCGCCCGACGGGTCGTCGTCCAGGAGGGCGATCAGCGACAGCTGGTAGTCGAGGTAGGAACGTGCCCACTGCTCTCCGATCTCGATACAGCCAGACCGCAGTGCCTCGGCCTCGGATCTCGCCTCGGCACGCAGTCCGGTGGCCGTCAGGGCGAAGACCCGCGCAAGGTGGCAGCGCAGCCGGGCAGCCGAGGTGAAGGCGCCCCCCGGCAGGGCTTCCAGGGCATTCTCGGTCACGATCCGGGCCGCCAGCGGGCGCCCGGCGACCAAATGGCACAAGCCCAGTAGGTAGGCTGCGTCGAGGGTCTGGTCGGCGTTCCTGGGGCCGTGGGCCACCATCGCCGCCGCTTCGCCGGCGATCGCGAGATCGCGAGCCGCCCCCTCCTCCCCTCGGAGCAGGAGTACCACGCCCAGGGCCCAACGGGCGCGGGTCGCCAGTGCCTCGCCCGGGCGGGATGCGGAGGACAGGGCCTGGGCGAGGTAGTCGTTCGCCTCTCGCAGGTGTCCGCAACAGGCCCAGAAGAAGGCCGCTCCGGCCGCTACGGCCAGGGCCTGGTCCGGGTCGGTGCGCAGCAGGAAGTCCAGGGCCGCGCAGAGGTCGCGGTGATGGTCTCGCAGGCGCTGGTACCAGGCGCCCTGTTCCGGGCCGAGCCATCCTTCCTCCGCCTGGCGCACCAGGCTTCCGAAGTGGGCGGCGTGCCGGATGCGCAGCGTGTGACGCTCCCCGATGTGCCCCAACCACATGTCACCGTACTCTCGGACCGTGTCGAGCATGCTGTGGTCGGTGCCGCGGCGCCTCACGACGGACTTGGCGGCCAGGCCGTCCAGCGCGGCCGACACCCCGTCAGGATCGAGCGGTCCGCCCGCGCATACGGCGCGTGCATCCGCTTCCTCGAAACGGCCCTGGAACACAGAAAGGCGGGCCCACAGCAGCCGCTCGCCCGGCTCGCACCCCTCATGGCTCCAGCCGATCGCCGTGCGCAGGCTCCGGTGCCTGCGCGGCCCGTGGGGCCGGTTCGCCGTCAGCGGGTCGACGCGGCGGCGCAATCGGAGCGCGAGCTCCTCCATCGACAGGTGACCCAGCTGCGCAGCGGCCAGTTCCAGTGTGAGGGGGATGCCCTGGAGGCGGTGGCAGATCTCGCGCGCCACGCCGACACGTTCTGCCGGCCACGGCAACGCCAGCCCCTGGTCTGCGACCGCGGCTCGGCGGGCAAACAGTTCCAGCGCGTCGTCATGTCCCAACGGCCCCAGCGGTACGACGTACTCGGCCGGCAGTCCCAGTGCGCGGCGGCTGGTGGCCACGACGGAGAGCCCCGGCGCTACGGTCAGCAAGTCCGCTACGAGGGCGGCGGCCTCACCGCTCACGTGTTCGCAGGAATCGAGGACGAGGAGCAGCCGACGTCCACCCAGCCAGGCGCACAGGGCGTCCATGGGCTCACGGGCAGTATGGTCGGCCAGACCGAACGCACCGGCCACGACCGTTGCGAGCGAGGTGCCCTCCGGCAGCGAAGACAGCTCTGCCCAATGCACCGCGCCTGGAGGAACCGGGGCGTACCGCTCCAGGTACCGGCTGACGAGCCGACTCTTGCCCGTCCCCCCAGGGCCTACCACCGTGACCAGCCGGCTCCCCTTCGCCGCCGCCACGACCAGGTCCAGTTCACACTGGCGCCCGACGAACACACCCGATGTATCAAGATGCTCCTGCATGCCAGCAGTCTGGCGCGCTCAACCGGTACACGATGTCGGACGGGGCACCGATCCGGATCGTCCTGAAGACCTGGGGGAGGGCTGAACCACAAGGCGAACCTGCCAGCCGTACAGCGCTTGAGGCAAAACGACCCGGGGGGAGTACCGCCACTCCTACGGAGGACATGCTCCGGCTCCGTCCGCGTCACGTGCACGCCGAGAAGGCCGGCAAGGTGACCCGCGGGATTGATACCACGTCCACCGCGGAGGGATGCCGTCGCCTTTCCCTGCCGGCTGGGACTGAGCGGCCAGGTCGGTACTGTGGATCTGACGCGGGGGTCGGTGGCCCGGGGGCCGCCGCTGTTGCCGCCGTCATGTCTGGCTCTCCTACCCGGCACCGGACCGGCCCGTTCGCCCTCTCGTACGGGTCCTCGGCCGGCCGTGGGAGCGCCCGGCGGAAGCGAACAGACCCACCCCTGCCTCATGGCCCTCAGGCCACCCCTGGTGCCGATGCTGCCCAGACCGTCGGCATGCTGCCGGCCCCGGCCGCGCTGCGGCATCCGGGTGATCGTCCGTCACCTCGCATCACAGACAGCGCGCACGGATTGTCACATCGATATGACAACAGCGCATCAGCAGATCATCCCCTCCCAGACCGGTGTCACCGCGTCCCGGGCGTCGCGGCCACGGCCCGGTGACCTGCCCGACCCGGACGAGCGGCGACGGCTGCGTGAGCGGTGGGGCCTGTCGACCCGGCAGGTGGCGGCGGCGTTCGGGGTGACGCCTGCCACCGTCCGCTCCTGGGAGCGGGGCCGCTCGACACCGCGGGGGAGCCGCAAGGAGGCCTACCGGAGGTTGCTGGCCGGTCTGGCTCAGCACAGCCACGTGGCCATGTCCCGCGCGGCGGAACACGACCGGCTCGCGACGGCAGAAGCCCGGAGTCGTCCGGCCCGCCGCCCGGCCGCCGCCCCGGTGCCAGTCGTGCGGCACAGCACCATGCCCGGACCGACATGCCCGACCCCCCCTGCGGAGGGCTCGGTGCCGTACGTCGCCACCGGTCGGAAAGAGGATGACCCGGTCGCGGCGGAGCGTATCCGGCGGCTCCGGCTGCTGGGTGCCGCAGCCTGCGTGTGGTCGCTCGCCCTCTGGCTGATCCTCACCTGCCCACCAAGCATCTGACGGCACCGGCCGGACGACGCGCGGCCGTCACACCATCCCGGCGACGGTCACCCGCACGGTCCCCGGTGCCGTGGCCGCCACCTCGGCAGCCGCCGCCCGCACGGCCCGGGCGGTGGCGGCGGCCTGGTGCGGTGCGCGGACCACGACATCGATCCGCAGGGCGGCGACTCGGCCCCGCGCGTCGAAGGAGACGCGCACCGCGGTGCCCGGATCCTGCCGTCCTGCGGCTGTCGACTGTCGCGAGCCGGCCGCCTGCAGCAGGGAGCGCAGCCCCGGACGCAGGCACGCGACGCCGGGGACGGCCAGGACGGCATCGGTGACCTGCTGGGTCACGGCCTTGGCACGGTCACTGTTCACGGCCTGGCCTCTCGCGGCGGGGTAGGGGCGTCGTGGAGGTCGGTCACGGTGACGTCCAGGTCGCCGAGCGCCAGGCCGAGGCGCTGCCGGGCGGCCCGGACGAGGTTTTCCCGCACCGCGCGGATCGTCCCCGGCACGTCCTGCCCGTAGACGACGCTGATGGCGAGGTGGACGGTGGAGGGGCCCCGTGTGGGGTGGGTACGACTGCCCGGCGGGGTGATGCGACAGCTGCCGGCCAGCACACCGGGCACCGTCTGGGCCGCGGTGCGAAGGATACGAGCTGCGACGGACTCGTAGATCCAGCTGTCCTCGTCGACTTCGCCGAGTGGCAGGTTGCGTCCGGGCCTCAGCTCCAGGCGGACCGCGTCCATGACCCGCCGCACCACGGCCGCGGTGTCGATGTCGGCGGTCGGTGTGACAGGGGGGAGCACGGCGGCCCGCAGGTGTTCCAGGTCCTCCACGGCGCGCCGGCAGTACGTGCACGTGGCGATGTGCGGGTCGGTACCCGGTCGGGCGGCGTGTTCCCAGACGTCGGCCAGGCCCCGTCCACAGGCGAGCAGTTCGAGGGTTTCGTCGTCGGGGCCCTCGTCGGGGTGGGGAGTGTTCATCGCCATGCGGCCATCGCCTCCGTCAGCATGCGCCGGGCCCGGAACACACGTGCGCGGACCGCTTCCGGCCGGATGCCCACCGCCCGGGCGATCGTCTCGTAGGGCTGGCCCTCGACTTCCCGCAGCACCCAGCAGACCCGCTGTTCGGCGGAGAGAGCAGCCATGGCCTGAGCGAGGTCGCGTACGGCGGCGTGCGACTCCGCAGCTCGGGCGGGTGAGCACTGATGCTCCGGAGCGGCCGGTTCGGCGACCGTCTCGAGCCCGGCGACGGGCCTTCGGGCGCGTAGGAGGTTCAGGCACCGGTTGCTGACGATGCGGTACAGCCACGTCCCGAAACCCGCCTCGCCCCGATACTCGGGCAGGCTGCGCCACGCGCTGACGAAGGCGTCCTGGACGGCGTCCTCCGCCTCGGCCCGGGTGCCCATCAGGCGTTCGGCGAGCTGCAGCATCGCCGGCGAGTGGCGTAGGACCAGCACCTCGAACGCCTCCTCGTCTCCCTCCGCGGCCCGTACGGCCAGAAGCCGGTCGTCGGCCTCGGCCGTTGCATCATCCCCGTCCGGGCCCCACCGAGCGTTCAACGCGGGCTCCTTCCAGCCTCCACCGCTTTGACACCGTCTACCCGGCGTTCGTTACGGCACGCAAATCCGCACCTTCGTCCCCGAATTAGCTGAGATGGGTGCGTAACGGTCGAGATGCCTTCGGTGTCGAAGCAGTACGGCCACACACCGACGAGTTGAGGGAGCAGCCATGACGGCGACTCAGGAGCAGGCCCCGGTACGCCGGCACCACGCGGACACGTCCGTGCCCGGGGCCGGCCGGGCCCATGTCGAGGAGCCCGGCGGTACGCGCGGCAGGACGTCCATCGCGGACACCGTCGTCGTCAAGATCGCCGGCAGGGCCGCGCGGGAGATCCCCGGCGTCCACGACATGGGTGGCGGCCTGGCCCGGACACTGGGCGCGGTCCGGGACCGGGTACCCGGCGGGCGCCCGAACGTGGGGCGCGGGGTCAAGGTCGAGGTGGGTGAGCGCCAGGCGGCCATCGACGTGGAACTGGTCGTCGAGTACGGCGTGCCGGTCCCGGACGTGGCCCGCGACGTGCGGGAGAACGTGATCGCCGCGGTGGAACGGATCACCGGCCTGGAGGTCGTGGAGGTGAACATCGCCGTCACCGACGTCCATCTGCCCGGCGACGACGAAGACGACCCGACCGAGACCCGGGTGTCCTGAACGGCTCGCACCACGCCGCCGCACGGATGACGTCGATGAGCGAAGCAGGGCAACAGCCATGAGCAGGGACGTCCTGGGGCTGCCGGTCGGGATGGCACCGGGATGCGCAGGCGGGTTCGGGGGCTTCGGGGGCCTTCTTCCTGGTCGCCGCCCTCCGCTGCCTCGGTTACACGGCCGGCCTCTCCACTGAGCGGGGCGGCGACCTGCGTGATCTCCTGATCGTCGAGCGCGGGCACCGGTGAGCACTGCCGGACGGGACGTCACCACTGTCGCCCGACCGGGCCACGGCCGAGATCGCCCGGAAGGCGGCCCGTGACACCGTCATCGCAGCCGGCGGCCACGTCCTGAGCTCGGCGGCCAGGACGCGGGCGGCTCGCGTCGAAGCGACCGTCGAGGTGAGCCAGCCGCTTTCCGCACCGGGTGTCCGCGCTGGCGCAAGCGCGCGTCACGGCCGTCTTCACGATCTTCGGCCTCCTCGCCATCGCCTACCAGGACACACTCCACCTCGCCGCCGTCCTCATCTGGACAGTTGCTTGGCCGCCGAAGCGGATTGCCCACGAAGATGGCCGCATGGACGATCTTCTGGCTTTCCTCGTCGGACGCATCATGGACGACAACCACGCCTACGCTTACGTGGCCGGCACTTTAGGTGGCGAGGCTCTTCTCGACAGCCATCTCCCCATGCTCGACCTGATCGAGCAACTGGTGCACGACTACAAAGCCATGGACCCCGCGGACTCGCGCTCAGCCGGCCTGGCATACGCGCTGCGAGTCCTCGCCCAGTCATACGCCGAACACCCCACCTACGAGCAGGAATGGCGCCCATAGGCTGCAAATGAGACAGGCCCGAGGAGTCTATGGAGCCATCGCCGGACACGAGCGCGAGTGAGCATGCAGGGTGACCAACTCGGCAGACGTTTGGCGCCCCTACGGCCGAGCCCGAGCTGCAACAGACCGCGATGTTCGCGGCACCTTCTATTGGGCCTGGGAGCCACGACAGCGGCCCGGCGCCGAGGTGCCGCGTCGACGTATGCCTGGGGACCGGATCGTCTCCCCTGGATTCAGGCCGTGGGGGCGGACCCCTAGGCTGGGGTGATGCCGCTTGTTGAGATCACGTATGACCTGAGGGTTCCCGAGACGGTGCTGCGGGAGCTGTCGAAGGTGCTGCCCCATCTGGTTTCGGTGGCCGTCGAGTGCCCTGAGGAACCGTATGACGGTGACCTGCAGCCGGGGGATGTGGAGTTGCGGTTCCGCGCTTTGGGGCCTCTGGACCTCAGCGGTCTTGATGTGGTGATCGAGATCCGCTCGAAGTGGTTCGAGAGCCGGGCTGTGAACCGGCAGGAACGTGTGGACGTCCTGCACCAGGCCATCGAGCGTGCCGTGGGCCTGCAGGATTTCGGTATCTATCTGTCCCTGCCCGTGGCAGCCTGGGCGCAGAGCGACTGAGTCCCCGCCAGCAGTCGCACACACGGAACCCGTCGAAGACCCGGGCAGGGCAGCGCAGCAGACCTGAAGGACCTCTTGGCCCGCAGCCCTGAACTGGACATGGCCGCCCCGCACGTCCGGGGTTTGCAGAGAGCCGGCTGTGAACTGCTCCGAAAAATGATCTTGCTTCAGTAGCTCCCTCGCGGACGTGATACGCGGTCGTTTTCCGGCGGCTTCGAGTGCAGAGTCTTCCTGGCCTGGTGCTGTTCTTGGTCGAATTTTGTGGGAGGGGTGGGTGAGGTGTCGGACGCTACCCTGCGGCGCTCTGCTGTCGTGGCTCTTTGCGAGCTCGGGCGAAGCGGCGACTTCGTGGACCGTGCGGACGCTGGTCGTGGCCTTGCGGGCTTTGCGGAGATGGAGGAAGCTGTCGGTCCGCTGCTGGAGCTGGTGCTCGACCGCGAGGACACCTTCGTTACACGGGTGACCGCAGAAGCCTTGCTCAGGCGGCATGACAGCGCCGGACTCAGGGTCGTCGCGTCAGCGCTGGCAGTCGCCAGCCCGAACCATGGCGACTGGATCCACACCGCGATCCTCGATGCGTTTGCCGTCTACGCCAGCGACCGCGACGACGCGGTACAGCTCTGCGAGGCCCTCACAAGGGATATTGACGAGCGCGTCGCTCTGGGAGCTCGCGAGCTGCGCGAAAGCCTGTCCGGGATCAACTGCGTTCTTTATCCCGCATAGCGCAGAAGGCGCACCGTGCTCTGGACGCCCTCGACGAGGGCGGTTGGTGGTCAGGATGCTGTCACGCAGCCGTGCTCAACGACGCGTTTTCGATCGAGCTGCACTATCAGGCTGCGTGATGGCTACCCAACCTCTGTGCCAGAACCCACGTCTCATCAACATTCCCCGACGGGCGCACGTGCAATTTCTGCTGAAGCTCATCGACAAACGCAGTCGCTGAACGTGAACGAAGCCAGGCGCGGGGAGGTCTCGGCGTTGCGCGCCGAGCAGCGTGCCGAGGAGTCGGCCAACGCCGGTTGACCTCTGCCGTTGCCTACCTTGCAGGCAAGCCGCGCTTCGGGCGGCGGGCCGTCCCCAACGAAGGCGAACGCCCGCTCACCGCGCGGACCGGGCGGCGGTGAGCGGGCGCCGGTCACGGCGGACGCCGGCGAGACCCCCGTCCCCTCCGGCGTCCGCCGTGTGCTTTGTGTTCCGTCAGTCGATGACGGTCATTTCCGCCCAGCCGGTACCGATGACCGTGCCCTGGCCCCCGTACGGGCTGCCGGCACTGCCGCCGTGCCGGAACACCTTGAGGTCGCAGTTGCCGCCCCGGTGGGGACGGCAACGGGTCCGCCGCCCTCGCCGCCGTCCACGACCTCGTTGTAGCGGAGGGCGTACTCGTAGGTGCCGGCGAGGTGGCTCAGGGTGTGGCAGCCCCGGTTCCCGAAGCTGCTGGCGGGAGTCTTCATGTCACCTCGTCTGGTCGGGAGTTGAGTACGGCTCCTGGCGGGGGCCGAGCTCGAGGACGTCGGAGGAGCGGGAGACGACTGCTGCGACTGCGGTGCGCTCCGGTGGCTTCTCCAGACGCGTTCGAGTGTGCCGAGGTCCGATGGGCGGAGAAAGGTCCGGCGGCGTTCCGCTAACGGCCCGGCCGCATCAGGACGCCGCCGTGGGAACGGTCGCGCCGACGGGGAGGGTTCGATGGAGCGGCCGCAGCCGATGACGGCGCTGGCGCAGCGGGTGTACCGGCTGTTGCTGACCGGGCGGGACCTCGGCGCCGAGGACCTGGCGGTGGAACTGGCCGGTACCGGCGGGCCGGTCGGTCCCACGGAGGTCGAGCGGGCGCTGGACGAACTCACCGCTCTGGCTCTGCTGCGGCCCTCGGGGCGGGCCCCCGCCGGGCTGCGGCCGGTGGGGCCGGAGGCAGGGCTGCGGCTGCTCCAGAACCATCAGGCCGAACTGCTGCGGCAGCAACAGGATCTGGCGGTCAGTCAGGCGGCGCTGACCCGGCTCCTGTCCGGCGGTGGCTGCTCGTGTTCCGGCCGGCCGGAGTACGCGGCCGAGACCCTGGTCGGCTCGGACGCGATCGGCGCGCGCATCGAGACCCTGGCGGCCCGGGCCGTCTTCGAGGTCGCCGTGTTCCTCCCCGGCGTGGCCGAGCTGCCCGCGATGCTCCACGCGTCGCGACCGCTGGACCGGGCGGTGCGCCACCGCGGCGTGAGCCTGCGGACGGTGGCGCTCGACAGCGCCCGGCACCGGCGGCCGTCCCTCGCGCACCTGCGCTGGCTCGGCGGGATCGGCGCGCAGGTCCGGACCTCACCGACGCTGCCGCTGCGGATGGCGGTCTACGACCGGCACACGGCAGTGGTCCCGCTGGACCCCGAAGGCCGGGAGTCCGGCGCCGTCCAGCTCACCGGGCCGGGCGTACTCACCGCGGTCCTCGCCCTGTTCGACTCCGTATGGGCCACCGCGACCCCGATCGACCAGCCACTGCCCCGCAACACCGACGGCCTCACCCCACAAGAGCGGCAACTGCTGCAGCTCCTCGCTGAGGGACACACCGACGAAGGAGCCGGCCGACAGCTGGGCCTCGCCCCCAGAACCGTGCGGCGCATCATGGCCGGCCTCATGGCACGGCTGGGCGCCCGCAGTCGCTTCGAGGCCGGGCTGGAAGCGGGTCGGCGCGGCTGGATCTGAGGCGCCCCGGCAGCAGGCGGCCGGGTGCCGGGGCCGGGAGGGGGATCTCCCTGGAGTTCAACATCGCGGCGGCGAAGTCCCCCTCGTGGAGGGGGTGTCAGAACCGCTCGCGGACCAGGGCGAAGAGCCGGGCGGTGCGGTCGCGGCGGACCCGGGCCACGACGGCGAGGAGCACCGCGAAGACGACCGGCGTGAGGGCGTTCTGTCCGTCGAAGACGGTCAGCTGGGTGATCAGCGCACCGCCCATGAGCCCGATCAGCGCGAGCGCGGAGAGGCCGGACAGGACCGGCACCACCAGGGCGATCGCTCCGGCCAGCTCGAGGGAGCCGGTCAGGTACATGAACCAGTCGCCGAAGCCGATCCTGTCGAAGGACTCCGCGGCCGACGCGTGCCCCACCAGCTTGGGCCCGGCACTGGCGACCGCGAAGAACAGGGCGAGCAGGATCTGAAGGGCCCACACGGCGCGGTGCACACGACGCCCGGGGACGCGGGTGGTGGCGGACGCGGTGGCGGACGTGGTTGCGGCGGGGACGGTGGCGGTCATGGTGCGCTCCTCGGGTCGGTGCTCTTCGGCGCTCTTGGGCGCTTTCAAGAGGTAGACCCCGGTGACGTACAAAACTCATCGCTGCCGACGCGCACTTCACGGCCGAGTTCCCACGCGCCTACGTGCGAGCTCCGCCGAGGGGCCGCGACAAGGGGGCTGCCTGGAGAGGCCGACGCACTTCGGCCAACACCGACTCGGCCGAAACGGCATCTCCCGGCCGACGCGGATCGTCCATACAGTGCATTTCGCTGTCCATCCGGTCCGGCCTGTTTCCACGGTCCGGCCCACATCGCTGCCACAGGGGTGACAATGTCGAGACTCCGCAGGACCCTCGCCGTTCTCGCGATCGGCGGGTTCTTCACGTTCGGACTGGCCGGAACGAGCTACGCCGGTGACGGCTGCCACCAGGACGGCGACCCGGACTGGGCCTACTGCCAGCCCGCCTGACGCAGCAGGGGACGTGACGGGCCCCACATCTCGACCCTCGGGGCCCAACGCCTCAACGCCGAGTACCGCCGCGCCGCAGAATCGGCCGGCCCGGGTGCCCGGGCCTGAGACCGTCGCTGCTCAACGGCTCGATCGGGCCCTGCTTCAGCTGTTGAGCTGGAACGTGACCACGTCGACTTCGTCGGTTGCCGCCAGGTCCGGGTAGTGGCCCTTGAGGCCCGCCCGGAGTTCGGTCGCGGTCGTCAGCCCCTCGGCTCGGGCGTCCTGGTCGGTGAGCTCGGTGACCAGGCAGTGCCTGATGTCGATCACGTCCGCCGGCAGAACGACCTCGGGGTCGCTCTCGAACACCAGCCGTGCCGACCCGAGTTGGGCCGGGTCGCGGAAGCGGGTGGTCTTGGTCTTGGCGCCGGAGCGGACGGCTTCGAGGTAGCGGGGGTTGAACCGGATGATCGGGGGGCCGGCCGTCTCGGGGTCCTGGTAGAGCGACGGGTCGAGACCGTTCATGCCCGCCTCCGGGGTCCATCGCTGGGTCAGCGGCATCAGGTCGGCGGCGAGAACGGACCTCAGCCCCGAGGGCGTGGGCACGATGACACGCATGGTGGGGTAGTAGTCGACGAAGACCTGCCTGTCACGCCCGCAAGGGCCGATCACCCCGCGCCCGTGGTTTCCCACGGCAACGATGCAGCGCATCTGACGGGCGCCTTGGGCTCGTGCAGCCCCCAGAGCCACGAGTTCGGCGCAGGGACCGCCGGTGAAGTGGTAGAGGTTGACGCCAGCGAACATCCGGTAGTCGGCGGCCATGACCGCGGCGCCCATCGTATGGATCCCGTCTGCGTCGGGCCCGGCGTCGGTGTGTGCGTCGATGGTCCGGCGTGCCAACTCCACGAGCTCACGCTCGTCCTCATCGAGAGGTCGTTCAGACGGCGGTACGTACACGATTGCGTCCCTCACTCCGGCGGCCGGTCGTCGAAGATCATTCCACGCCACGCCGGTGGGCTCCACGGGATTTCGCCGTGCCCGGACCGTGCCTCTCGACCGGCACGTCGCCCTGGGCCCCGCTCCGGCCGCCCGGTCGAGGACTCATGCGGCAGGAGCGGGGAAGGTATGACCGCATGACCGACCCCACCGGCCCACGCGTACGGCGGATCATCCGCCCCGATGCGGTCTTGTGCGGGGAGGAGACCGGCGCCGGACCGACCTTCGTGCTCCTTCACGCCGGTGGGGAACGCCGCCAGGTGTGGCGGCCGGTCAGTGAGCGCCTTGTGGCTGCCGGGAACCGGTGTGTGGCCTTCGACCAGCGAGGACACGGCGACAGCGAGGGTGGTGCCCGGACGCTGTCCGCGTGCACGGACGACGTGGCCGCGATGGTCCAGGCCGAGCCGCCGGCAAGCGTGGTCGTCGGTGCCTCACTCGGCGGGCTCGCCGCCGTTGCCGCCCTCACGGACCCGGCCGTAGCAGCCAGGGTGGCCGGGCTGGTGCTGGTCGACGTCGTACCCTGCCTCGAACCCGCCAGGGTCCGCCGCTTCCTCGCCTCGCTCGGCCCCCTCGGCGCCCACACCGAGCTCGTCGAGGACATCCTGGCCCAGCTTCCACGGCTACGGCAGGTCACCGCGGAACTCGACCTGCCCGTCCTGCTCGTCCATGGCGACAACGGTTCCTCGCTCACCGACGAGGACATCGACCAGTTGCTGCGCCTGGCTCCGCACACCACGGTCCGGCTCGTCCGAGGCGCCGGACACCTCATCGCCCGCGAGCAACCCCTGGCCTTGGCCCAGGCCGTCATCGCCACCACCGCTGCCTGGCGGTAAGCGCACTGCCCGGCACCTTCCCCGCTCCGCGCAGGAAGGGCCCTGTCCCTGGGGCGCGGCCGGCGCCCGGCGGGCCGGCGGGCCGGCGCACCGCCACGTGGTCCCCGTACCCGAGGCCCGCGCCGCCGAGCAGACGGAGGTGCTGACCGCCGTGGCCGGAGGCGGCGCACGCTCGGGCCGGTCCGCCGAGCTGGGTGGTGGCGCGACCCCGTCGCTCTCATCCCTTGTCGGCCGTGACCCCACTCGGGTCCTGGTAGACGCGGTCCAGCGCCACCTGGGCGCCACCGTGTGCCGCCGCGCTGAAGCCGAGCTTCGACGGGATGACTTCGCAGCGGCCCGCGTCAGGCGCCATGACCCGGGCGGCGAGTTCGCTGCGCACCCGGTCGACGAGGTGGTCGGCGAGGTGGGCGAAGTACCCGCCCAGCACGATGGCCCGGGGGTTGAGGACGTCGACCAGCAGCGCCAGCCCCAGTGCGAGTGCGTCGGCGATCTGCGCCAGCGCCGCCCGGGTGGCCGGATCGCCCGCGTCGGCGCGGTGGCGTACCTGTGCCAGGCGCTGCTCGAGGTCGATGGTGGGGTCGTGGACCGGGTCATCGGCCGGAGCGGCGAGTCGCAGGAGGGCGGCAAGGCCGACCATCGTCTCCCAGCAGCCCCGGCGGCCGCAGGAGCACGGCTGCCCCGTCGGGTCGAGCGGCATGTGGCCGATCTCGCCCGCGAAACCGGCCGAGCCGCGCAACAGCCGCCCGTCGGAGATGATGCCGCCGCCGACGCCCGTCTCGCCGGTCACGTAGATGAGGTCGTGGATGTCGACGGCGGCCGCGGTGACCAGGTACTCGGCGACGGCGCCGAGCTTGGCGTCGTTCTCCAGGCGGATCGGCGGCGCTCCGGGGCCGAGGCGGGTACGCAGGCCCTCGGTGACGGCGACGTCCCGCCAGTCGATGTTCGGGGCGTAGGAGACCACGCCGGTGCCCATCGCGATGACGCCGGGGGCCGCTACGGTCACCCCGACGGTGTGAACTCCCGTGTCCCACAGAGTTTTCCGTGTCTCACGGATCGCCCCGGCGATGTGGTCGAGCACGGCGTCGGGCCCGCTGGCGCGGGTGTCGAGCGGCCTGCGCCAGTCGGCGAGCGTGGTGCCGCGCAGGTCCAGCGCGATCAGCCGCAGGTAGTCGACGTTGACCTCCAGGCCGATCCCGCAGATGGTGCGCCCGTCGATCTCCACGGTGCGGCTGGGCCGGCCGACCGAGCCGAGTCGCTCGGTCTCGCCTTCGCGCACCAGGCCACGCTCCACCAGTTCGCCGACCAGGCTGGTGATGGAGGCCTTGGCCAGCCCGGTCTCCTCCGCGAGCCGGGTGCGGGGCCGGGGCCCGGCGTCGCGCAGGAGGCGGAGCACCAGGCCGAGGTTGGTCCGCCGCAGGGACGCGCGGTCGTTGACCGGCCCCGTGGTGTCGAGGCCGCGTACGCCGGCCCGGAGGTCGTCTGCCTTCACCGTGCCTGCCCCCGTCCCTGCAGGTTGCTGTCTGCCCGTTGACGACGGTTGATGAATTTTTCAGATTCTAGCCAAACTAATCCAGGTCCAGGGGCTGTTCGGGTCAGCCGGTCCGTCCGCCGTCGAGCGCGTGACGTGCGACGGCTCGGTGACCACCACCCGCAACCAGGCTGGCTCTGGAGGGTGTTGAGAACCTTGACAGGCCTCGAAATAATTTGGACGCTACCCGAACTAATTAGCCAGAGCTCACCACTCCTCCAGCCGCTGTGAGCGGCCCGTCATGAATGGAGAACCAGTGCTGACTCGTTCGAGCAGGACCGCCGGGGTACTCGCCGCTGCGGTCGCCGCGGTGGCCGGCACCATGGCGTCCACCCCGGCGGCCCCGGCCTCCGCGGCCCCGGCCACCGTGGCCACCGACCTCCCGGCCCTCACCGTCTCGATCGGCCGCAAGGGACCCTGGGGCAACCCCGACGACTCCCCGGCCGCCCCCTTCATCGCCAGGGACGGCTCGTTCCACTACCAGTCCGCGCACGCGCTCTACGGGAAGACCGACCCCCGGGAGTGGAAGTTCTGGTCGGGCCGGAACTTCGACACGGCGAAGCCGGACACCAAGCTCAACGGCAGCGTGAACCCGGCGAATTCGGCCGACCGCAACTCCGACACCACATGGCGCTGCAACAACTCGCCCACCGGCCTGACCGCAACCTTCCCGCCCGCCGGCTCCTCCTACTCCCAGAAGAACTTCTGCGACCTGATGGGCGTATGGGTGGATCCGGACTCCGGCGACTGGTACGGCCTGGTCCACAACGAGTTCACACCGAGCCCGTTCGGCGACGGCCTCCACTACGACGCGATCGACTACGCCGTCTCCAAGGACCAGGGCCGGACCTGGACCATCAAGGACCACGTCCTGACCTCGCCGTACAGCACCCGGCGCGGCGACAGCGCGGCCTTCCCCCACGAGACGTACTACTACGGCGACGGCGACCCGCGGCTGTTCGTGGACACCGCCTCCGGCTACTTCTACGTCTACTACAACTCGCGGGCCATCCCGAAGCCCGGTTCGCCCGGCGGCTGGACGGACGCCAGCCAGGCGCACGTCGCCCGCGCCCCCATGTCCGGGAAGATGGCGCCGAGTTCGTGGCGGAAGTGGTACGACGGCTCGTGGTCGCAGCCCGGCGTCGGCGGCAAGGAGAGCAACATGCTCCCCGTCGACTCCGCCGACGACACCGGCTACACGCCCGTCGAGCACGACTACGACCCGCAGACCCCGGGCTCGGTCCCGGAACAGCAGGCCGCGGGGGAACTCCCCTCCAAGGCGGACCTGTTGACGATGAACATCGCCTGGGACGCCTACCTCGGCCTGTACATCGGCACCCCCGAGGCCGTCCACCAGGACAGCACCGAACCGCAGCGCTTCTACGCCACCGACAACCTGGCCACGCAGAAGTGGCGGCTGATCGGGGACTCCGGCGACTACCGCACCGGGTCCTGGTATCGCTGGTTCCTGGACCGGGAGAGCCGCACCAGCTCCCAGACCGTCGGGCGGACCTTCCGGAACTACTGCTCGTTCCAGTGCTCGGGCGGCGCGGACGGCGAGTACTACGAGGCCACCATCGACACCACCGCGCCAGCCATGCCGGTTCCCGCGGGCGGCGCCTACACGATCACCGGCGCCGGGGGCCGGGTCCTCGCGCAGACGGCCGGCGCGGCCACCACCTCCCTGGCCGCGAACACCCCCGCATCGCGCGCCACATGGGTGTTCCGGCCGACCGGTGACGGCGCGTACACCCTCACCAACGCCGCCACACGGGGCTTGCTCGGCGTCGACTCCACACGGGACGTCGGCCGCGCCTGGGGCGCGAAGCCGACGGTGACCACCGTCCGGGCCGGCGGACCCACGGTCGGCCAGCAGTGGTGGGTGATCCCCGGCCGCCGCGCCGACGGCACACCGGACGGCACGGTCCACCTGATCAACCGGTACAGCGGCCTGGCCCTCGGCCTTTCCGCCCACCAGGACCGGCCGGCCGAGACCACACCGGCCCGTGCCTGGAGCGACACCGCCCGGACTCCGGTGGGTGACGGGCGCACGGCCGCCGAGCAGGCCATCACCCTCCAACCCGCCGGCTCGAGGAGGAGCTGACCGTCAGCGGTGGGCTTCCGTGTTGCCGGATCGGCAACAAGAGTGGCCCACGGCGGCCGCCATGCGTGACGGTGGGCCCATGAGTGACCACATGACCGCCGGACCGTCCGCGCCTGCTCCCGTCCTGCCCGGCCACGCATACGTGGGAGATCCCGCGGTGCGGGCGGACTGGGACGGCCGGTACGCCGATCGACAACAGCTGTGGAGCGGGGAGCCCAACGGCGCGCTGGTGGCCGAGGTCGCCACGCTCACACCCGGGCGGGCGCTCGACGTGGGCTGCGGCGAAGGCGCGGACGCCGTCTGGCTCGCCCGCGGCGGCTGGGACGTGACCGGCCTCGAAGTCTCCGGCCTGGCGCTCGAGCGGGCGGTCGGGCACGCGCAGGACGCAGGCGTGGCCGTCCGCTGGATCCACGCCACGCTGACGGAAGCGCCCCTCCCGCCCGCCGCCTTCGACCTGGTCTCGGCGATGTACCCCGCTCTGCTTCGCACCCCCGACGCCGCGGCCGAACGGGCCCTGCTCGCGGCCGTCGCTCCCGGCGGCGTGCTGCTCCTCGTCCATCACGCGGGCATGGACACCCCGCAGGCGCACGACGTCGGGTTCGACCCCCGTGACTACGTCTGGCCCTCGATGGTCGCCGCCCTGCTCACCGACGACTGGACGCTGGAGGTGAACGAGCAGCGGCCACGCGTGGCGCCCACCGGAGGCGCCGGCGCACACCATGCCGACGACGTGGTCCTGCGCGCGCGGCGACTGCGTTGAGCCTCGGGCGGGACGGAGGCGCACCCGCAGCTCGACACGGCCGGGGCCGTGGCCCGGCTGCGGCCCCGCGGCAGGTCCTCGGCATCGGCGGGGGAGTACGAGCTACTGCTGCGACCGCGACTGCTTCTGGTGGGTTCAGTGGCCCGAGCCGTAGTACCCGCCGAGCTGATCGCGATGGGCGGGATCGCCCAGGTGCTTCTCCTCGTCGAACTCCGGCGCGTTCTTGATCTGCTCCTTGGTCAGCGAGACCAGGACCCGCCGCTCGTCGTTGTCGACGGCCGTGACGGTGCTTGCGGGCAGCAGGACCTCCTTGCCGAAGATCCACACACCGGTGTCGACGACGATGTACTGGTTGCCGACCTCGCCGGAGTGCTTGTCGATCTTGCCGATGTGCCCGTCGGCGGCTTCGACCCTGTACCCCGTGAGGTCATCGTCCGGGCCGTGACCGGCGGTCGGAACGAAACTCCACATGTCGTTGCTCATCGAGGCCTCCTCGTTCGATGTCTGTCGTGCGGATCGTGCGGATCGTGCGGTCGTGCTTGAGTCACATGTCCGCCGAGCACGCATCCATGCGCAGGAGAACGATCTCCACCCCGGCCGAAGACCCCCGCTGCCTGGAGAGGCGTCGCGTTCACGGCCTGAAGTCGTAGAGGTACAGCCCACGTTCACCTCCGGCGGCCAGGGTCCTGCCGTCGGGGGTCCAGGCGAGCGAGTGCACCGGACCCTCGGTCCGCACGGCGGTGGCCGGCTCCTGTGCGCCACGGGCCCAGATCCGAACGGTGCCGTCGCGGTCGGCCGCGGCCAGCCACCGCCCGTCCGGAGAGACGGCATACGTGCTCAACCGGGTGGCCGGTTCCGGGGGTCGGGGGTTGCCGCCGATCCACACGTCCAGGTCCTGGAAAGGGTCGGCCAGCAGGGCCGTTCCGTCCCCGGAGCGGTCCGGCGAGAAGAGCGGCCTCCGGGCGGCACGGGTGAGCGTGGGTCCTCCCGTCGTGCCGGTGCGCCAGTTCCACCGCCGGACCGCCCCGTCCCCGACCGCCACGGCCAGCCAGACGCCGTCCGAGGAGACCGCCAGCCCGGTCGCCGAGCCCGTCTCGCAGCGGGCCAGGACCCGGCCGGTGGCCAGTTCCCGGACCACTACGATGCCGTTCGCGCTGGCGGTGGCCAGCCACGAACCGTCGGGGCCCCAGACCACCGCACAGGTGGCCATGGCGTGTTCCCCGGCATAGGTGTGCACGTGCCGGCCGGAGCCCGCCCGCCAGATCCGTACCGTCGCGTCGTGGCCCACCGAAGCCAGCAGGGTGCCGTCCGGTGAGGCGGCCACCTCCGCCACCGGGTACGTCCAGCGGCCCTGCGGCAGTTCGTTGCGGGCGCCCGCGGTCTCCCACAGGCGGATCGCACCGTCCGTCCCGCCGCTGGCCAGCCAGCTTCCGTCGGGGGCGATGGCCAACGCCCCCACCGCTGCGGCGTGCCCCCGCAGCATGGCCGTGCAGCGCGACGAGGCCAGGTCGAAGAAGCGGACCACACCGCTCTCCCCGGCGTCGGCGAACCAGCCACCGTCCGGTGCCACCACGATCACCCGCACGCGGCCGGCCGCGGTGGTGATCACCCGGGAGTCGTACGGGGCGTCGGCGCGCCACCACCGCACATCGCCGTTGCGGCAGGCGGTGACGAGGAAGCTGCCGTCCGGGGAGATGCCGATCGCCTCCACCGGTGCGTCGTGGCCGTCCAACACCGCCCGGCAGGTGCCGGAGTACGTGTCCCAGAGCCGGATACGGTGGTCGTCGCCCGCCGCCGCCAGCCAGGAGCCGGACGGCGCCAGCGCGAGCGTCCCGCTCTGCGTGATGAACTCCCCGATCCGGTCCCGGAAGGCGCCCCCGGGCACATTCGGGAGCTGTGCCCATCTCAAGTGTGGTCCCGAAACGGCCCAGCTGCGCGGGAGCACGTCGAAAGAGGCCCGGCGCGCCGCAGCGGCGGTCGTGCGCGGCAGCTCCGCACCGCTGTCCGGGTCCCACCGACGACGCGTTCCCCCCTCGTCATGGCTCAGGAGCGTGGCACCGTCGGTGGAGATCCGGAGCCGGGTGACGGCACAGGAGTGCCCCGTCAACGTCCGCAGCAGCGCGGGATCCGGCAGGTCCGGCAGCGCCCCTCGGGACAGCAGCGCCGGCCGGAGCGCCGGCTCCGCGCAGGCCTGCAGGCGCCGTATCTGCTCCCCCCAGTGCGGGAGCTGACCCAGCCGGTCGTACAGGACGTTCCGCAGCGCAGCTCGTGGCCCGACCGGCCCCAGGAGGTGGGCGACCCGGTTGAGATCGCGGGCCAGCGCCGCCGCCTCGGGGCCCGGGATCCGGGCCACATCGCTCCACGGGGCCGCGGGCCCCCTCTGGTGCAGCCGGCGCTCGACCCAGCGCAGGTCGCCGGCGACCTCCAGCGCGCGCTCGGCCGGCCCGCAGGCCAGCAGGTGCTCGACGAGGTGGTCCAACAGGTACCCGTCCGTCAGCTCCCACGCCCGCGTGCCGGGCGGCAGCGCCACGTCCACCAGTACCCGGTGCAGGTGTCCCAGCTCCGCGTGGCCCAACTCCTCGCGCAGGTAGTCACGGAGCACGTCGTGCAGCCCGAGCCGGCCGCCGTCCACCGGGTCGAGGGAGACCAGCGACAGCCCGTGCAACTGCCCGCACAGGTGACGGGCCTGCACCTCGGTGAGTCCGCCGGTGGCCGCCCACAGCCGGGCCACCAACGGCACCGGGACGGCCTCGTCCTCGACGAACACGCCCAGCTCGGCGAGCCGCCGCGCCCCGCCCGGCGGCAGCAGACCGGTAGCGGCCTCGACCGTGGCGCGGACGGCCTGCGCGCGGCGGGCCGGATCGTCCAGGTCCAGCGGCCGTAAGGGCGCGCCGGGCGCCAGTGCGTCCACCGCGGCCGGGCCGCCCTCGCGCAGGGCGCGCAGCGCCTCGGCCCCCGCCGCGGCGGGGTCGGCGCCGGTGGCCACCTGCCCGGCGACCAGCCGGTTGGTGAGCCGCAGGAGGAGGGCCCAGCGGCCGGTGGCCTGCAGCAGCCCCTCGACGGTCTCGTCGGGGAGCGCGGGCAGCCCCCGGGTCAGCACGGCGCCCGCCTGCTCGGGGGACATCTCGTCCACCGGCAGCCGGACCGAGCCCGGGGGCAGCAGTCCGGGCACTCGTGTGGTGACCAGCCGGACGCAGTTCCGGCCGCCGATCAGGAAGGGCGCGAGCTGCTCGGCCTCCCACACGTCGTCCAGCACCAGCAGGGTGCGAGGCCGCCGCTCCAGCAGCCGCCCCAGGTGCTCGCCGGCCCGCTGCGGGTCCTCGTAGGCCTCCGAGTCGCCGGTGAGGAACCGGGTCACCTCGGCGACCTTGGCGGCGACCGCCGACCGGCCGCGGACGTCCCGGCCGACGGTGACGGTGTAGACGCGGCCCTTGAAGTGGCGGCGGACCTTCCGATCGGCTGCGACGATCCCGGCGAGGGTGGTCTTGCCGAAGCCGCCGGCCCCCTCCAACGAGGTGGTGATGCCCACGGCCGCCGCCCCGCTGCCGCTCCCGGCGGTCGCGCAGACCGCCTGGGCGGCCTGCCGGGCTTCGCCGCGGTCGACCACCCAGTCCGGTACGGGTGGGGGCGGCGGCGGGGGCGGGTCCCCGGCCACCGCGGCGGGCCGCTCCTGGCGCCAGGCCGCCACCACGGCGAAGAGCACGGCCGCGGCCGTCAGGCCGAGCACCCACCACCACGGGTGCCGGCGCAGCCAGTCCAGCGGTCCCCAGTCGGGTCGCCCCGTCGCCGCGTTGGCGGCCAGCGAGACCAGAACGGCCAGTACGGCCGAACCGCCGGCCAGGAGAACCGCTTTGCCGGCCCCGCCGCCCGCTGCACGCATGAGCCACCCCCCGGAAGGGACGATAGCCGCGGTCCGGGGGAGGAGGGGGAGATACGGACAACAGCCGGGCCCCGGACGGCCAGAGCCTCGCGAGGCCCGTGAGCACGACGTGGTGGGCGGCGAGGGGCGGAGCGCGGCCTGACCCGGGTCAGCGCGCCGGCCCGGCCATGAGCGCCGTGCCCGTCCGGGTGCGCAGGTGCACGGCGCTGCGGCCCGTGCGGCGGGTCGTCACCAGCCCCGCACCGCGCAGGGCGCTGAGGTGCTGGGAGACGGCGCTGGGGCTGACGCCCAGGCGGGCGGCCAGGTCGGGGGTGCTCAGCGGTTCGCCGAGCTCGGCGAGGAGTGAGGCGCGGGTCCGGCCGAGGACGGCGGTGAGGCCGGCGGACGTCGGGCGGGGCTGCTCCCAGAGAAGTCCGACGCCCGACGCCGGGTAGCGGATGGAGGCGGCGGTGCGCGGGGAGTAGTCGACGATCACGTCGGGCCAGCCGAAGACGGACGGCATCAGCACCAGACCGTGCCCGCCCGCTTCGACCGTCCACACCGCGCCCGAGCGGCGGCGCCCGTGCACCACCAGTTCGCCCTCGCGCCACACCACATCGGCGTGCAGCTGTGCGAAGAGCTCCTGCACTCCGCCGTCCACCAGCGCCACAGCGCGCCGGCCCAAGTCCGCCTCCAGCACCCCCCGCATACGCCCCCAGTGCGGGGCCACCAGCCGGGCGTGGCAACGCGTCAGCGCATCGGCAACCCTGTCCAACAGCGCCGCCGGCCGCGGAAGTTGCCCGCTCGGAGCGCCCAGTGCGGCGGCGCACTCCGCCGTGACGAACACCGGGTCCGTCGCCCGCAGGTCCGCCAGCTCGGTGTCGAACGCCGGCAGGCGCTCCTTCGGCACCGGAAACAGGAAGGACGGCAGGCAGCCTTCGAGGAGCGCCCGCAGCAACGGCAACTCCGGCTCCTCTGCCAGCACCGGCTGCGCCTCGTGCACCCAGGGCCGATGGACCTCGTGACCTCCGACACCGAGCGCCGCCCGGACCCCGAGCACCGTCTCGGCCAGCGGCGACACCGCGAGCCGCACCCGTGCCACCTCGGCCGCCGAGAGCCGGATCTCCACCGGCATGTCCGCCCCACTCTCTGATCGTTTAGCTGTGGCTGAACGATAGCCGGAGCCGCCCACCGGCCCACAGGCTGTCCGCCATGGAGTTCTTCACCTCGTACGACGGCCTCGCGCTCGCCTTCCGCACCCTCGGCGACGGACCGCCGCTGCTCTGCCTTCCCGGTGGCCCCGGGCGCGCTGCCGAGTACCTCGGCGACCTGGGCGGCCTGTCCGCACACCGCACACTGATCCTGCCCGACACGCGCGGCACCGGGGCCTCCGCGATGCCCCCCGACCTGGCGAGCTGCCGAGTCGACCTCCTGGTGGCCGACGTCGAGGCACTGCGGTGCCACCTCGGTCTGGACCGCGTCGACCTGCTCGGCCACTCCGCCGGCGGCAGCCTGGCCATGCTCTACGCAGCCGCCCACCCCGACCGGCTGGACAGCCTGACCTTGGTCACGCCCTCCTTCGCCGCCGTCGGGCTGCCCTCCGGCAACGGTGCGGAGGAGGTGATCGCCGCCCGTGCGGCCGAGCCCTGGCACACCGAGGCGGTGACGGCGCACGGGCACATGATGGCCGCGAACACCTTCGCCGAGGCCGCGTCGTACCGGTTCGCCTTCGAGCCGTTGATGTACGGCCGCTGGGACGACGCGGCCCGCGCCCACGCGGCAGCCGACCCCACCCAGCGTTCGCTCCCCGTCAGCGAGCACTACTACAGGGACTACACGCCCGACAGTCAGGGACTCCGGCGCCGCCTGCAGGCCTTGCGCTGCCCGGTGCTGCTCCTCGCGGGCGAGGTGGACCTGTGGCCCACCGCCAAGTCCGCCTCCGACGCCGCGCCGCTCTTCTCCAACGCGACGCTCGCCATCCAGCCGGGCGCCGGCCACTACCCGTGGCTGGACGACCCGCAGGCGTTCACGGCGACGGTGGCAGGCTTCCTCGCACGTCCCGTGCCGGTCAGCGGTGGCTGGTGACGGTGCCGTCGTGGGCGCGGTCGCGGGTGGTCCCGACGCTCTGACCCTTGGGGGCCCGGCCCCGGTCGGGGCGTGCGACGTCCGACTCGCTGTGCCAGCCCGAGGCCTCGACGACCCCGACGAACCCGTTCGCCTGGTTGAGCACGTACGTCTTGCCGTGGACCCGGGCGGTGGCGTGGGCGGCGTCGAGGGCGGCGATCCGGGTGCCCTTGAAGGTCACCCAGGCCTGGTACCGCCCGTCGCCCAGGGTGCTGACGTGCGCGATGCTGCCGTCGCTGAGCGGCAGGTCCTGCGTCTGCGCGGGGGTCGAGACGGCGGTTGCGGGCCGGGGCGCGTCGGCCGGGGTGGCCGCCCCCGCCGTGGAGGCCAGGGCCGCGACGGCACCCAGGCCCAGGACGGCGGAAGCGAGCGAGCGGCGTACACGGCGGGCGTTCGACATGTGGGGACGGCCTTCCAGGCGGAACATCGATCAGTGCAGGACCGATTCAAGGCCCCGTGCCCGTAGACGATGTTGAGGGAAGGTAACAGCCACGACACGGCGGTCCAGCCGCGCCGGAGAACGGCCCTTCGGCCCGGCCGGAAGTCCGCGGCGGGACGGCCGGGAGCAGTGCCCGAGGGCCGGGCGCGCTTGCCGGTGCCGCCGGCGGGGCCATGGCCCCCGGAGACCGCCAGAGCGGCGCCGGCCGGCCGCTCACGCGAGGGCGGATCAGGTGCTGAGGTAGGCGTACACGACGACGTTGTCGCTGTAGCCGCCGGACTTGCTGTACGTGCCGCCGCAGGTGATCAGCCGCAGCTCCGGCCGCCCCCGCCCGCCGTAGACGCGGTCGGTGGGGAAGTCGTGCCGCGGGACGCTGTTCACCTCGTAGACGGTGAAGACGGCGGTGCTGCCGTCCGCCCGGGAGACGGTGACGCGGGTGCCGGGCGTGATCGTGCTCAAGGGGTAGAAGACCGCGGGCCCGGCGGCGGTGTCGACGTGCCCGTCGATGACGGCGGTGCCGTTCTCCCCTGGGGTGGCCGAGCCGGTGTACCAGCCCGCCACCGCCGGGGTGGACGGGTCGGGGGCGCGCAACCAGCCGTCCTCGTCCATGCCGACCGTCGTGATCGGGGCGTCGATGCGCAGGGCGGCCACCGACAGCCGGACGGGGCGGGACCGGGCCATCGCCGCGGCCGGCTGCGGCAGGCCCTCGGCGCCGGGACTGGTGGCCGCCCGCACCGCGGGCGGCACGTTCGGCGGGGCCGGGTGGGTGAGCATCCACGCGCCGGCCAAGGCGCACATCGCCAGCCACCCCAGACGACGCGACTCCGGCGAGGCCGCCCGCACGGTCACCGCACCCCGCCAGCGACCGTGCCGGTGGGGCCGGGTACGGCCACGGGCCCCGGCGTCAGGACGCGCCGGCTTTCCGGCGGCGGACCACGTACGCGCCACCGAGGACCCCGACCGCCAGCAGCACGGAGCCGGTGCCGGTCCAGCCCGCCACCCCGGCGGCCGTGCCGCCCTCGCCCGCGTGGACGCCGCCGTGGCCCCGGATCGTCAGGGTGGTGGTGCCACGCTCGCCCTTGCAGCGGAACGTCACCGTGTACTCGGCGCCCGGCCGGGCGTCCTCGAACACCCGGACCGTCCTGGCGTGGCCCTCGTTCAGGACGGTGTCGTCGAAGACCGCCGAGCTGACCCGCACCGACGGCTCCTCGCAGCCGTTCGCGTTCAGCGTCACGTGCCCGCCGGGTTCCACCGCCGAGGGCGAGACCGAGAACCCGAAGGACGTGATGTCGCGGCCGTCGTTCGCCCCGGCCGGCCCTGCCGCCGCCACCAGGGCGATCCCGGCCATGAGGGTGACCGCTCCCGCTCGCTTCGCCATCCCGCGCTCCGTACCCGGACCCCGGCCGGGGCGCGCCTGTCCGCGCCCTTGTCGATCCGGTCGTCCGACGCTGCGACGCTATGGCCGTATCCCGCGCGCCACCACCGGGAGTGGGCCGGTCGGAGCGGGCTCCGGTCACTCCTTCGGTGAACACGAGAGCCCGGTCGCCGGTCTGAGGGCGCAGGGCGTGGAGCCGCGGCGGGGACCGGCGGATGTCGCCCGGGCCGACCGGTCAGCCGGTCACCGCATAGCCCGCACCACCGCCGCCCAGGACGGGGCGGGTGCTCGTCACCCCGGGGACACGCAGGGGTACGGCGCTGAGATCGAGGGCGCCCGGCTGGGGGGCGGGGTTCCACCAGTCGTGCCAGCGCTGGCCGAGCTCGCCGCCGCCGTTGTGGCCCCACGCCCACACCGACCCGTCGGCGCGTACGGCGTAACCGTTGCCGTAACCGGAGCCGATGGAGGTCACCGCGGTCAGGTTCTTCACCGGGGCCGCCGTGCTGCTGTGGCCATGCTCCGGACCGTCCACTGCTCCGCTGGTACCGCGCCCCAGTTCGCCGTCCTGGTTCCATCCCCACGCCCACACCCGGCCGTCCTCCCGCAGGGCGTAGCCGGCCAGCCCGAGGGAGGAGGCGATGGCCTTCACTCCGGTCAGGCCCTTGACCTTGGCGGGGAAGAGCGCCACCTCGCGATCGGTGCCGCTGCCCAGCGCGCCGCCGTACTTGTCGCCCTCGCCCCATGCCCACACCGTGCCGTCCGTGCGCAGGGCGAAGCCGTTCATGGCACTCGCAGCGATGGAGCGCACGCCGGTGAGCGCTTCGACCCGAACCGGGGCGTAGGCGTCGTCGGTGCGGCCCGTGCCGTCTTTACCGTTGGCGAGCCGTCCGCGCAGGGCGTCGCCCCAGGCCCAGACGCGGCCGTTCGCGTCGAGCGCGTAGCCGTTCATCCCGCCGACGGCCACCTGCACGATGCTGCTCAGGCCCGGGATGCGGGTCGGCACGTCCACCACCTGGTCTTGAGGCGGCTGTCCGAGACCCAGTTCCCCGTTGTGGTTGCATCCCCAGGACCAGACGGTGCCGTCCGTGCGCAGTGCGAGCGTCGCGTTCTGGCCGGCGGCCACCGCCGTGACCCGGTCGATCCGGACCTTCACCGGCACCGTCACGACCGTGTTTGACGCGTGGGTGCCATTGCCCAGCTGCCCGTTGAAGCTGTGCCCCCAGGCCCACAGGGTGCCTTGGGCGGTGAGGGCGTATCCGTTGGTCAGAGAGCTCCCGCTGACGGCCACGACCCGGTCGGGGCCCGCGACGGTGCCCGGCCGGTACGGGGCCCCGACCACGGGCCGCAGCGGGGAGTTGGTGCCCCAGGAACAGAGTGTGCCCGGGACGGTGCAGGGCGCCCCGGCCGGCGCCGCGTACAGGTACTCCAGACGCTTGCCGTACGCCGGCAGGTCGGCGACCCGGAGGTGGGAGGCGAGGGGGACGTCGCCGAAGGGGAGCGAGAAGTACGCGGACCGCTGGGTACGAGCCTTGAAGGTGTACGCCCGCCAGCTCGTGGGGCCCCGCCAGTCGGTGGGGTACGCGAACACGTCGGTCCGACGGGCGACCGCCATGGCGACCAGGTCCATGTTCACCGCGTACTGCTTGTCCCTCTTGACGAACCGCCAGCCCTTGGCCCCCTGCGCGAGCAGGAGCACGGCCCGGTCGAAGCCGAGGCTCCGGGCAGCCCGGTCCATCTCGGCGGCGCCGACGGGGGTGCCGACCCGGCTGCCCAGGAGGCCGGCGTCATGGTCCTTGTCCCGCTGGGTGTACGGGTAGGTGTAGCCCTCCTCCTTGGTGTGGATCATCGCCTCGGTGTAGTGCCGGCCGGCTCCGAAGCGCCTGGCGTCCAGGCCGATGGCGCGGGCGGCGGGATCGCCTGTCACCACCCACTGGAGGGTGCCGCCCCGGCGCAGGTACCAGGCGCCGTTGTCCCCGCGTACGGACCGGCCGTCGGGGATCTCCTCGAACAGCTTCTGGTTCGCGCGGGCCGTGGCCACCGCGGCGTTGTGCCGGTCGAAGGCGGCCTGCTCGTCCGCGGAGCGGGGCGCGGGGGTGCCGTCGGCGAAGAGCCTGAGCCGGAACGCGCTGGTGTTCGGGCCGTTGAGGTCGATGAAGTGCTCGGGCATGCGGAACCGGCCGCTGCCCGTGGGGAGTACGGTGCGACGTTGGAACTCACCGTCCGACTCCTTGTTGTACTCGGCGACTTCCACGCCGCCGTCGGGCCGGACCTCCTCCACGAAGGCCACGTGCCCGAAGCGGCCCGGTCCGGTGGGACTCGTGGGCTCCCACTGCGCGAGGTCGCCCACCTCGGGGGTACGGTCCACCCGGTATCCGGCGGCGAGTGCGCCGGTGTCCCACTGCCCGGCGTCGCCCCAGCCCCGGATGTCCGTGCCGAACTCCTCGAGGGCCCGCCACCAGGCGTAGTCGGTGCAGTTGCGGTAGCCGTACCCGGCGGGGCTGTTGACGCTGCCGTTCTTCTCGAAGTCGCCCCGGGCGGGGTCTCCTTTGGGCAGGGCGTCGTGGTGCGGGTAGCTCCCGTAGGAGTCGTACGCGGTCTGGTGGCCGGCGCCCGCGGCCGCAGATGCCCGGAGCGGTACGCCTGCACCGGCGTGCACCCCACTTCCGCCGGCGAGGACCAGCACCGAGGTCAGGAGCCCTCGTACGGCCACGCCCCAAGCCGCCCGGGCCCGGCCCGGCCGCGCGCCGACCCGTACCCGGCCGCACCGCATCCGGCCCGTTCCGCCCATGTGCCCCACCCCTCGGTCATGGCCACGCTAGCGCGTCGGACCTTGGTCATGCGGGCTTCCGGTGGTGGCAGGGTGGGGCAGGACGGGTTCAGGCTGGATGACGAGCAGCGGGCGGTCCTGACCGAGGCGGGCGGGAGCGTCGCGGCGCTGCACCGGCGGCGGACGGCGGAGGTGTCGTCTTCTGCGACGGGGCTCCGGTCGGCGTCGGGGACGTTGCATCGTGCGGTGTAGAGGGGACGTCAGCCGTCGCCGCGCTGCGTTGCCGTCCGGGGGTGCCATTCGGCCAGGACGATGGTGGCGTCGTCCTGGAGCCGGCCGTCGTGGTGGTCGAGGATGGTGTGGACGAGCCGGCGCAGGGTTTCTGGGGCGGGCTCGCCGGCGGCGAGGGCGCGGGTGATGAAGTCGACGAGCTGCTCCTCGCCGAAGTGCCGGCCGGTGGCCGAGCGGGCTTCGGTGACGCCGTCGGTGTGGATCAGCACGCGGTCGCCCGGCTCGAGTTGGGCTTCGTGCACGGTGCGGGAGACCGTGTAGCCCGGGCCGAGGCCCAGGGGCAGCTCGCCGTGGGCTTCCAGGGCGCCGGGTACGACGTGGTGGGCGCGGATCAGGAGCGGGGGCGGGTGGCCGGCGTTGACCCAGTAGAGCCGCCCGGTGACCAGGTCCAGGTGGGCGAAGATCCCGGTGAGCAGCCCGCCGGGCTGCCAGCGGTGCAGCTCCTCGTCGATCCGTTCCGTGATGTCGGTCAGGGACCCGCCCGCCCGACGGGTGGAGCGGCAGCCGGCCAGCGCGACGGCGGACGCCAGCCCGGCGGCCAGGTCGTGTCCCATGGCGTCGACCACGGTCAGGTGCAGCCGGCCGTCGTCCAGGCCGTGGTCGAAGGCATCCCCGCCGATCTCGTACGCGGGCTCCAGCGCGGCCGTGGAGGTGACCGTGTCGGTACCCAGCGTGCGCGGCGGCAGGAACGCCCACACCATCTCCGCCGCCGTGGTCATGGGGCGCCGGCGGATGGTTCGGCTGAACAGGTCACTGAACCCGCTCTTGGAGACCACGGTCAACGCCGTCACCGCCGCCAGCCGCGTGGCGCCGTCCAGCATCGCGGGTGTGATCTGGTCGGCGACGACCTGGAGAACGCCGATCCGCGCGATCCCGTCGATCAGCGGCAGCCACATGGTCAGCGGCGCTCGGTGGGACAGCCGCAGCGACATCGTCCGGTACGCCCACCCGGCCACCGTTCCCTCGATCGCCAGCGCCTCGCCGCCGCCCTCGACCGCTCCGGGGCCGGGCAGCGGCACGAGCTGGTCTTCCTGGACGTCCGCCAGGTAGACGGTCGCAGAAAGCATCCCCAGCCGGCGGGCCGCCTCTTCGACCAGCTGCGGCACCTCGCGAGGTGCCGCGGTGTGCGACCGCTCCAGGAACAGGGCCAACGCCGCCCCCGGCTCCTCCGCCATCACGCACCGGCCCTTTCGCCGACCTCGGCTTCTGCTTCGAGTCTGGGACCGATCCGCCCTCCGTGCGCGCTTTCCGTCCCCGCTGTGCGCATACCGTCGCGGGCAGTGGTGGGCGGGGCTCGGTCCGGTACAGGTCGCCCGCCGGCCGGGTGTCGCCGGCCGGCCCGGCCCCCGGCCGAGGTGGGCCGGGCGGTGTCTCAGCCGGCTGGTGTGGTCGCGCGGGACAGGGCTACGCCCCCGATGATCAGGGCCAGGGCGAGGAGTCGGCCCAGGCTCACAGGGTCCTTCTGGACGACGACACCCAGCGTGATGGCGCCGGCCGCGCCGATGCCGGTGAAGACGGCGTACGCGGTGCCGACCGGCAGGTCCGCCATCGCCAGGGAGAGCAGGTAGACGGCGACGGCGGCGAGCGCGAAGCACAGCAGGGTGGGCAACGGGCGGGTGAACCCGGCCGTCGGTTTGATGCTCTGCGACCACGCGACTTCCACCAGGCCGGCGGCGACGAGCAGGAGCCAGCTCACCGTGCCCCTCCTGCCGTGGCGGCGGCCTCCAGCGCGGCCGCGCGGGACGCGTCGTGCGCCCCGCGCCGGCCCGCGAGCGCCGGATCGGTCAGAGAGTTGACCAGTTCGGTCCCGAGGAAGGTCATGTCCTCCTCCGGCACCGCGAAGTGACCGGCGAAGAAATCGCGCAGGTAGCGCTCCTGGTGGTCGTACGGGTGGCGCGGGGTGCCCGGGCCGTACGCCCCGCCGCGGGCGTACGCCACGACGAACCGCCGGCCGGCCAGGGACATCCGCGGGAAGGTGACCTGGTCGATCCAGGCCTTCAGGGACGCCGGAACGGAGAAGTTGTACATCGGTGTGGCGATCAGCACCACGTCGGCCGCGACGAGCTCGGACAGCAGCGGCTCGACCACGGCCCAGGCCGCCGCCTGCGCGGGGGTCCGCACGGCCTCGTGGTAGCGGGCGGGGTCGGTGATCCCGTGTGCCAGGACGTGGTCGCAGAGCTCGGTCCACGCCTCGCCTATCTGCGGGACCGGGTCCCGGGCCAGGTCGCGGTGGAGGTACGAGCCGTCGGGGTGGGCCGCGCGCCAGGCGGCGGCGACGGCTTCACCCGCCTCCCGGCTGAAGGACTGGCGGCGAGCGCTGGCGTCGAGGTGCAGCAGCGTGGTCATGGCGGGGTCCCCTCGGCAACGGCCGGAACATTAACCGGACACGGTGTCCACTTATACCGGACGAGACCCACAACCGGACAGGGCGTCCACTTATTCCGATACGCTGGAACCCATGGAGACGAGGGAACGCGCGGACGCCGCCCGCAACCGGGCCAAGGTGCTCTCCGCCGCAGCGGAGCTCTTCGCCGCCGGTGATCCGAGGGCGGTCACGATGGAGGACATCGCCCGGGCGGCCGGCATCGGGCGCGGCACGCTCTACCGCCGCTACCCGGACGTCACCTCCATCGCGGCGGCCCTTCTCGACGAGCACGAACGCACCCTGCAGGAACAGCTCCTGCGCGGCGACCCGCCGCTGGGTCCCGGAGCACCGCCGGCCGAGCGGCTGACCGCCTTCTACGCGGCCTTGGTCGACCTGCTCGACACGCACGGCCACCTGGTACTGGGCGCCGAGACCGGCGAAAAGCGCTTCACCGTCGGGGCGTACGGCTTCTGGCGCGCCCACGTCCTGGCCCTCCTGCGCGAGTCGGGCACCCCGGACCCGGAAGCCCTCGTGGACCTGCTCCTCGCCCCCCTGGCACCCGAGGTGTTCCTCCAGCAGCGCGCACGGGGAGTCACCGCGGACCGCATCAAGGCGGCCCTGACACACCTCGCCCGCGCCCTCCCGGCCACCTGAACGACCGGCACGCGCCGGCGAACCGGGCCGCATCGAGGCGGCGGCCCGGACTCACCACAGCAGGGTGCCCGGCCCGCCCTTGAACGGCCCGCGTACCTCCGAGGTGATCCAGCCGCCGTAGAAGTCGCCCTCCTGCGCCGTGGCGTCCTCTCCGGCGACCGTGCACCGGTCCATCCGGCTCGGGTAGAAGGCGACGTGGTCCGCCAGGGCCGTGAAGCCGGGTTCGGGACGGGGATAGCTCCAGGCCGCGGCGGCGCGCACCTCGTCTCCCACGACGACGTCCCAGTACCGGGCCGAGCCCTTCCACTCGCACCAGGTCCGGCCCGAGAGCGCCGGGACCAGCAGGTCCGTACGGACGTCCGCCGGAGGGACGTAGAACACCGGCGGATGGCTGGTCTCCAGAACCCGCAGCGACCGGCAGGTCTCCGCCACCACCTGCCCCGCGCACTCCACCCGCACGAGGCGGTCGTCCTCCCGTACGGCGGGCGGGCGCGGGTAGTCCCAGACGGACTCGGGCGGCCGCGGGGCGGAAGCCTGCGCGGGGTGTTCCGGCAGCGGGTCCAGGTACACCTCGTCCTCGTAGCACCAGGCCCAGTCCTGGCC
Source organism: Streptomyces sp. NPDC089919 (assembly GCF_040684615.1). Taxonomy (NCBI): domain Bacteria; kingdom Bacillati; phylum Actinomycetota; class Actinomycetes; order Kitasatosporales; family Streptomycetaceae; genus Streptomyces; species Streptomyces sp. NPDC089919. The sequence goes on along the minus strand of NZ_JBFBGK010000017.1, from coordinate 44,626 downwards.
GCGGGCCAGGGCGCGGGCCACCGGGTGGCCGCTGGAGTCGAAGTGCGCCGCCGCGTGGGCGCCGGGGGAGCTGTCGCTGCAGCCCACGTGCCCGCAGGTCAGGCAGAGCAGCAGGCCGGCCGGCGCGCGTCCGGACACCACGCAGGCCGTGCAGGTCTCACTCGGCGGAGCCGGTTCGGCCGTCCAGGTGTGGGAACAGGACCTCCCCGAGGGCTGTCCGCCGTCGTGCCGGGGTGCCCACTTCGTCATCGGCGATCACCGGCCGGTGCAGTGCCGTCCATGATCTCTCCTTCGCCGTCTCCCGTCTTATCTCTCCTTCCCCCGCACCTCGCGTAGCGGATGCAGCGGGCGGTGGATACGCGCCCGGCAGCGTGCCCGGCGGGCGCCGTCGTACCGGCGCCGGCCGGACGGCCGACCGGCTGCCGGTGCGGGGCTCAGTACGCCGTGCCGTCGGCGCGCCGGCCGGGCGAGCTGGGGAGCGAGCTGATGGTGTCGTGCTTGACCCAGCTGCCGGTCGCCGATCCGTCGGGGTTCCGGTTGATGGACACGCCGTCGGAGTTCGCCTGGCCGGAGGTGTAGCTCAGCGACTGGACCGTCGCTCCGGTGGAGTCCCGGAGGGTGACCGTGTCGCCGCTGTTGGACAGGTTGAGCCCGCCGGTGCTCGCTCCCACGGCCGTGATGCCGGCGGGGATCGCGGAGCTCGCGCCGAAGACGGTGATCGCCTTGCCGGGCTGCAGCGTCGTGCCGGCCGCGAAGGTGTGCCGTACGGCCGAGCCGTCCGAGAGGGTCCAGCCGGTGAGGTCGGCTGCCGTGCTGCCGGTGTTGACGAGCTCGACGGCTTCGCCGGCGGTGTTGCTGCCGGGTTCGTTGGCCAGCACCTCGTTGATCATGACGTTGGCGGGGCCGTTGCCGCCACCACCGCCGAGGAGGAAGTTGTAGCGGGCCAGCACCGGGTAGTGGTCGCTGGTCGTCGTCGCGTAGTTCGGGATGTAGGCCTGGGGCTGGAAGGCGGTCGCCGAGCCGGCGACGTACTTCGCCTGCACCTCGTCGGTGGTGAGCTGGTGGTCGATGAAGTCCGGGTAGTCCGCCGTGGACGGCACGCCCGCCAGCGACAAGGCCCTCGTCGGGAAGGTGTAGCGTGCCGCGTCGCTCACGAAGTTGGCGTAGGGCGACGCCTTCTGCGGCGTTATGGAGGTGTCGACGTCGTCGTTCCAGTCGCCGATGACGAAGACGTTCTGGGTGGGGTAGGTCGTGTCGAGGTAGGACTTGAGGGCCTGCGAGGCGGGGTTGCGCAGGTTCCACGCGTCCTGGGTGGCACCGGACTTCGCGTGCAGGACGATGAAGACGAGGTCGCGGGTGACGCCGTCGAAGGTCCCGCGCAAGGTGAACTCCACCGGCGGGCGGCCGGCGAAGTTGCTGTTCTGGGCGGTCAGGATGACCTTCGCGCTCACCAGGGTGGCCATGCTGGAGCGCCAGACGAGGGCGACCTTCTGTTCGGTGTCGTTGAAGTCCGAGTAGTACTGGGCGCCGTTCGTCACGATCGGGTCGTTGGCCACGACCCCGGTGTACCCGGGCATACCGGCCACGAGTTGGTTGAACGCCGAGGTGCTGACGACCTCGGAGAGGCCCCAGACGTCCATGTCGGCGCCCGCCATGACCTCGCGGACGTTCTGCTGCTGCAGCGCTTCGTCGGTCGGGCCGAAGTCCGGCGACCCGAACCACTCGACGTTCCAGTTGCCGACGTCGAGCTGGGTGGGCGATCCGTGCGAGGGGATCGCGGTGGCCGCGCCGGCCGCGGGGGCGGTGGTGAGGGCGGCCAGCGACACGGCGGCGGCCAGGGAGGCGACGCCGAGCGCGGCGGTGCGGCGGAGGCGTGTGGCAGCTGTGCGACGAGGTGACATGAGGTGCCTTTCGCGAGCGGTTGCGGACGGTTCGCGGAACACCGCACCGGCTGGTGTGGGGGAACACGCCGTGGCGGCAAGGCAGTTGTAGACAGGCCGGATGGCACACGAGGGACCGGAAGATGTCCCGCGCATGTCACTTCTACGCGTGTTGCGCAGTGTGCTCCCGGCACCGGCGCGACGCCATACCCCGGACACCCCCGCCCGTTCGGCGCGTCGCGGTGCGCCCTCGGCCGCCGCTGCGCTCCGTGGCCGCCCCGCACCCCGCGCGATCACCCGAACGGGGAGGTGGCAGATGGAGGGCGCGCGGACGCAGTGACGATTCCGCAGAGCACCGAACGGCTCGGATCGCCCCGGGGCCCCGTCGTACCGGCGTACACGTCACCCCGCGCGCCGGTACGCGTGCCCGAGCACCGTCTGAGAGGCCACGAAGGCCCGTATCACCAGGTCGCGCTGGTGTCCGGGGGGCGTGCGAGCAGCCGGCAAGTCCCCACGCACAGGTGATGAAGCGATCGCACGCGTTGACTTCTGGATGTCTGTTCGCTGCGGCCGTCCGGGTGATGCGCGCCGCTGCTCGTGATCATCCGCGCAAAGGATGGGGCGCACCGACCGTGATCATCGGTCGCCGCCCAGAGCAGGAGGACTCCGTGCCCGACACCGCCACCCCCGTACTCACCCGCAAGATGCGCTTCATGTTCACGCTGCTCGACGCCGACCGGGACGGCTTCCTCGACGCGGACGACCTGACCGCCGTCGCCGACCGCATGGACGCAGTCTTCCCCGGGCAGCCCGACCGCATCGGCACCCTGCGCAGCACCCTGCACGAACTGTGGGTGGACCACCTCGCACCCGCCGCACCCGGCAGCGGCCGCATCGACGTCGAGGCCTTCGAGAACGGCATCCGGCGTTCGGTGAGCGTCAGCCCGGTCACCCTTCTGGAGACCCTGCACGCCGGTGCCTGTGCCTGGATCTCCCTCTGCGACGCCGACGGAAACGGGCTCGTCGACCTCGAGGAGTACCTGCGGCTCAACCGGGCGATCGGCGGGCTGCCCGCCCAGCAGATGGAGGACTCGTTCCGCAGGCTCGACCGCGACGGCGACGGGACCCTGGACCCGGCCGAGATCGACGCCGCCGTCGTGGAGTTCTTCACCAGCGAGGACCCGGCCGCCCCCGGCAACTGGCTGTACGGCCCTTTCTGAGCCCTCGGGCCGAAGCCGGGCCCGAGCCCCCGTCACAGTCGAAGCCGCAGAGGAAAGAGGACGGTTCGCAGTGCAGCAGGCTTACAGGGCCGCGGAGGCGACATGGCACGTCTCCGCGTTCCGCATCGGACCCGGGGACCCGGAGGCGGCCGGACTGGTCGGCCGCATCCGGGAACTCCGGGCGAGGATCTTGTTCGACCACGGCCGTCGCCCGGACTTCCGGACGCCCGCCGGCGCATACGCCGATGACCAGGAACTCGACTTCGGGGCCTGGCACTTCGTCGGCCGCCGCACGGTGCACGGACCGCCGCTGGGGTACGTACGGCTCTCGACCCCCGAGACGGGCGAGCTCTTCCAGACCCGGGCGTACCTGGGGGCGGAACGCTACGAGGAGGTGCTGCGGGCGCAGGGCCTCGGCACCGGCGAAACGTTCGAGCACAGTCGGTTGGTCGTCGAGCACCAGGCCCGCAAGCTGGGCCTGGGAATCCACCTCAACGCCTTCGCCATGGCCGCGGCTCGCAGCCTGGGGGCCAAGGCGATGATCGGCACCTCCGGCACGGCGGACGGGCAGGATCGTTTCCACGAGCGTTTCGGCTTCCGGGCCGTCCCGGGCACCCGCCGGTACGTCGAGCGGTACACCGAGGATGTGCTGATCATGCTGTACCGGGCCACCGCCCCGGCCGGCGACCACGAAGGCCTCGTCGAGCGGTTGGAGGGGGTCTTCCCCGCCGCGACGATCCCGGTGCGGGAGGCCGTACTGGGCCCCGACGCGTCCGCCTCCTCACCGCTGCGCGTCGCGCCGCACCGGGTCGCCGCCGCCGATGCCGAGCCCTGCCGGCGGCCGGTGCTCTACGACCTGACGCGCGCCGAGGACCGGCGGGCCCACGAAGCCCTCCTGGCCTCCGGCGCCGTCCGGGAGGTCCTGGACACCATCGAGGAGCAGCTCGCGGAACTGGTCACGAGCCGCGAGCCGGTGCTGCGCACCTCACCGCAGGCAGTCCGGCGGGCGGTGGCGCAGCAGCTCGGCGGCACCGAACCGCACGCGTACGGGACCTGGGCCTGGTACCCGTGGTCCGGACGGTTGGTGCACCTGCTGCCCCGGGACGAGTTCCGCCTGGTGCGCACCGACCGTAACCGGGGCCGCATCGAACGGCCCGAGCAGCGCCGCCTGATGGGCCGCAGGGTGGGCATCATCGGCCTGTCCGTCGGCAGCAGCGCCGCCCTGACCTTCGCGATGGAGGGCATCGGCGGTGCGTTCAAGCTCGCCGATTTCGACACCCTCAGCGTCTCCAACCTGAACCGGCTGCGCGCGGGAGTGCACCACCTGGGCCTGAACAAATGCGTGGTCGCAGCCCGTCAGATGCTGGAGATCGACCCCTGGCTGGACATCGAGATCCACCCCGGGGGCCTCACCGACGAGACGATGGAGGAGTTCTTCACCGGCGGCGCGGGCCCCATCGACCTCCTCGTCGAGGAGTGCGACACCCCCTACGTGAAGCTCGCCGCCCGCCGACGCGCCCGCGCGCTGGGCATCCCGGTCGTGATGGACGCGAACGACAGGGGCCTGCTCGACGTCGAACGCTTCGACCTCGAACCCGACCGGCCGCTCCTGCACGGACTCCTCGGCGACACCACCTGCGAGGACCTCGTCGGCCTCACCTTCGAGGAGTCGGTCGACGTCATCCTCGCCATGGTCGACCGCGACCGCATCAGCCCGGAACTCGCCGCCGCCATTCCCCGGATCGGCACCACGCTCAGCAGCTGGCCGCAGCTCGCCTCGGGAGTCGCCCTCGGCGGAGCCCTGACGGCAGAAGCGGCCCGACGCATCCTGCTCGGCCTGCCCCGGCCCTCGGGCCGCTTCTACGCCGACCTCGAAACCCTCACCTCGGCCGACCGGAGCACCCTCCCATGACCATGACGCACGAGCAGACCGCCGACACGCACACCGGCGCCGGCCTGCCGGTCCCGTTCGGCGTCGCGGGAACCGGGCAGCACCTGCCCCCGACGATCGTCACCAACAAGGAGCTCACCCGGAACCTGCGCACCAGCGAGGAGTGGATCACGACCCGCACCGGGATCCGCGAACGCCGCCGTCTGGCACCCGAACTGGCCACCTCCGACATGTGCGTGGCAGCTGCCCGCCCCGCGCTGGAAGCCGCCCGACTGGAACCCTCGGACCTCGACGCGATCATCGTGGCCAGCTACACCGCCGACCAGCCGCTCCCGTCCACCTCGGTGATCGTGAAACACGCGCTCGGCGCCACCCGGGCACTGGCGATGGACGTCGCCCAGGCCGCCTGTGCCTCCGGCGTGCACGCGGTGCTCCAGGCCGCCCACCTCCTGCAGAATCCTTCGATCACCACCGTGCTCGTCATCGGAGCGGACTGCGCCTCCCGTGTCGTCCGCCCCACCGACCGGACCGGAGGCGTCTTCTTCGGGGACGCCGCCGCAGCAGCCGTCCTCACGAGCTCCCGGACGCTGGGTGCCGGACTGCTCTCGTACGACATCGGCTCGCAGCTGTCCTACGCCGTCCAGATCCCCGGGGGCGGCTCGCGCCTGCCCACCACCCCCGAGACCCTGGCCTCCGGGAAGCAGTACGTGTCCATGGACGGACCCGCCGTGTGGGAGACGGCGACCACGCGGCTCCCGCAGAGCATCACCGGCGCCACCCGCCGGGCCGGCCTGCTGCCCACGGACATCGACCACTACTTCTTCCACCAGGCCAACGCCAACATCCTGGCCGAGGCGCTCCGCCGCCTGGACGTCCCGGCCGAGCGCGCGCCCGTCACCCTCGACCGACTCGGCAACACCGGTGCGGCGGGCCTGTTCACCGCCCTCCACGCGACCGCCTCGAGCGGCGGACTGCGCCCCGGGGACACGTACGTCCTGTGCGGCATCGGGGCGGGCTGGCACTGGGGCACCCTCTGCCTGCGCCAACCCTGACCCGGCCGCGAGAGTCACCCCGGCGCGCAGGCCATGCCCGGCTCCTGCCCCGGTCCGGCCATCGTCCACGACGAGGAATCGCCCTGGGGGGCTGTCCGGTCGCGTCGGGCCGGAGCCGGGTCACCGGCGAGGGGGTTCAGCAGTTGCGGAGCGAGTGCACCGGGGTCCAGTCGGCATACGTCTGTTCGGTCGGCGAGGTGTCCGTCCAGAGCGTGTTGCCGCTGCTGCCGTAGAAGCGGGAGACCGTGCCGGAGGACTGGTTGTTGACGAAGTACCCGCCGTCGTTCCAGTAGGACACGGAGTAGCGGTTGCAGGGGTCCTGCTTGAACAGCTCCCAGTTCCCGGTGGTCGGGTCCCAGACCAGCTCGCACAGGCTCAGGTACTCGCACGTATAGGTCTGGCCGGGGGCGACGTGACCTGCGGTGGACGCCGGCGAGGTGTAGGGCGACGTCGCCGTGGGACCGAAGCTCCGGACGCCCGCGGGTGCGGAGGGCGCGGTACGGGTGACGGCGTGGCGGCCGGTCGATGCGTTGGCGGCAGGTGCGCTGGTGGCCGTACCGGCCGCGTTCGCGATGCCCACCGTGCCGAGTGCCAGGGCGGCGCACGCGACCGCGACTGCGGCATATCCACGTAGCTGGACCATGATCGAGACCACTCCCCAGATTGGCATGTGCATTGCCGATTCGCGGCACCCAGCATCGCGAGCCGCACGGGGGAGGGTGAAGGAGGCAACCGGCCAGGATCCGCGCTCGATACACGCCACCACGAGGCCGGCGTCAGCCGGCACCGAGCCCTCGCGCCGGCGCCGCCGTCAAGCCGCGAAGGCCGGCGCGGGGGGACACCGTGCCCGCCGGGTCGGGCGGCCGTCCGACGCCCAGGAGGAGCACACCCCCGCACGGTTACGGCCACGCCCCGGAAGAATGGCCTGACCTTGCCCCCGGTGTGGCGTTGACAGTCATGGACAGCGGCCTGGAGCATGTGCGCAGCTCCTGACCTGCTGGATTCCACGGATGACGAGGTGGGCAATGCGGACGTTGCGAAGAGCCCTGGTCGGTTCCATGGCCGTGATCGCCGTGTTCACGGTCTCGACCGGGACGGCTCAGGCCGGTGCGGACAACTGGCGGACCAACCCGGAGCTGTGCCGGTCCGGGTGCAGCACGAGCGCCGCGTACATCAGCTTCTGGCAGTCGGTCCTCTGGGCCGACAACGTCGGCGGGAGCATCTCCCTCACCTTCATCGACGGCCAGTTCGGCCCGAACACCGAGGCCCGGACTCAGGCCTGGCAGGGCATCCACCTCGACTGGGACGGCAAGCCCCTCGCCAAGGACGGCCGCGCCGGCCCCAGGACGTGGTGGTCGGCCGAGACCACCTACAACAAGAACGTCTGCACGTGGGACAGCGCGGGCAACAGGCTCTGCACGTTCTACGGCACCGCGCACTCGTTCAAGTGGGGCGAGGTCAACGGTTCCGGCTCCGACTGGTGGTTCATCAACCCCCGGACCAACGCCAGGGTGAGCCTCCCCGCCTGACCTCCCGGCCCGGTCAGGGACCAGCACGGTCCCTGACCGCAGGGCCGGCCGCCCTCCCCGAGCGGCCGGCCGGTCCACCAGGCCCCCGGGTTGAGGATGCTGGCCGGGCGCAGGGCGGACTCCGCGACCGGCCGACGAGACGTGGCGCGATGCGGAGGCCGGTGCCGGCATCAGCGCTCCAGCAACTCCATCTGCGCCGGGGTGTGGGTGTCTCCCGCGGCCGGGGGCAGGGCGCTGAGACGGGCGAGCTGGTCCGCGGTCAGGTGCAGGGCATCGGCGGCGCTGTTCTCCTGAACGCGTTCGACGCGGCGGGTGCCGGGGATCGGCGCGATGTCCTCGCCCTGGGCCAGCAGCCACGCGAGGGCGACCTGTCCGGGTGTGGCGTCGACCTCGGCGGCGATGGCGGCGACCTGGTCGGCCAGGTCCAGGTTGTGCTGGAAGTTGGCCTCGGTGAAGCGGGGGTTGTCGGCGCGGAAGTCGGTGGCGTCGAAGTCCGCGCGCGAGCGGATGGCGCCGGTCAGGAAGCCGCGCCCGAGCGGGGAGAACGGCACGAAGCCGATGCCCAGTTCGCGCAGGACCGGCAGGACGCGGGCTTCGGGGTCGCGGGTGAACAGGCTGTACTCGGACTGCACGGCGGTGACCGGGTGGACGGCATGGGCGCGGCGAATGGTCTCGGGCCCGGCCTCGGACAGGCCGATGTGCCGGATCTTGCCCTCCTCGACCAGGGCCGCCAGGACGGCGACGGTGTCCTCGATCGGTGTGCCGGGGTCCACCCGGTGCTGGTAGTACAGGTCGATGTAGTCCGTGCCCAGGCGGGCCAGCGAGCCCTCGACGGCGGTGCGGATACTGGCGGGGCTGCTGTCGGTGCCGCCGGTGCGGCCGGTGTGGGAGATCAGGCCGAACTTGGTGGCCAGTACCACCTGCTCCCGGCGCCCCTTGAGCGCACGGCCGACCAACTCCTCGTTGGTGTAGGGGCCGTAGACCTCGGCCGTGTCGATGAGGGTGACGCCCAGCTCCAGGGCGCGGTGGATGGTACGGATCGACTGGTCGTCGTCGGTGCCGGCACCGGTGTAGCCGTGGGACATGCCCATCGCTCCCAGGCCGATGCGGGCAACGTCCAGGTCACGCAGGCGGATGTGCTTCACGAGGATTCCCGTCCTTCGATCAGGCAGGCGGTGGAGGTGGATGAGGGACGCCCCCGGGGCCAGGGGTGGACGACGACCTTGAGGCCTCGCGGTCGTTCATCAGCCGGCAGCCCTCGGCGACGGCCTCGAGGGCCACCGTACGGTCGACGACCCGGCCGGGGCGAACGGTGTCATCCAGGGCGTGCCGCATCGGTTCGCCGGTGCGGCGCGGCCTACGGCACATCCCGTACCGCGGCGAACTCATGCACGGCTGCCCCGCCGAGACCGGCCTGGCAATCAAGCCCACCTGTGCCAACCGGCCCCTCACGCGTCCCACCTCAGCGATGCACGGCGGCTGAGAGTGCCTCGGTCAAAGTCACGGGCGGGCGGCCGATCAGGCGGTGCAAGTCGCCGGAGTCGGTGGACATCTCGCCGCGGCTCATACCGCGGTCGGCGTCAGCGAGGACCTCTGCCAGCTCGCCGGGCAGGCCCGCGGAAACCAGCACCTGGGCGAAGTCGGCCACCGGGAGGTCGGCGTAGGTAACCTGCTTTCCGGTCGCGGCGGAGATCGCGGCGGCGAGCTCTGTCATCGTGAAGGATTCGTCACCGCCGAGCTCGTACACGGCGCCGGTGTGGCCTTCAGCGGTGAGCACGACGGCTGCGGCCTCGGCGTAGTCGGCGCGGGACGCGGCGCTGATCCGCCCCTCGCCCACGGCGCCGACGACCGCGCCGTTCTGCAGTATCTGCGGCAGTTGGCTGGTGTAGTTCTCCAGGTACCAGCCGTTGCGCAGCAGCACGCTGGGGATCCCGCGGTCCCGTAGGTAGGCCTCGGTCTCGCCGTGCGTGGCACCGATGACGGTGGTGGCCGTGTCCGCGTGCGTCGTGCTCGTGTACGCCACCAACGACACGCCTGCGGATGCCGCGGCGTCGATCACGCGGCGGTGGTTGGCGACCCGCTCGCCGACGGGGACCGAAGCCGAGATCAGGAGCAGCCTTTCCGCCCCCGCGAACGCCTCGGCCAAGCCTTCGGCGTCCGCGAAGTCGGCGCGGCGCACCGTGATGCCCCGGTCGGCCAAATCCTTGATCCCGGCGATGTCCCGGCCGGTCGCGATGATGTCCGCGGCCGGGATCCCGCGCCGCAGCAGTGCCTCGACGGTGAGCCTGCCCAACCGGCCGGTGGCTCCGGTGACGACGATCGACATGATGGTCTTCCTTCCTTGCGGGCGTGCCTCGCACGCCTGCCGCGGTCCGTCCGCCGCGGGTCGGAAGACACCATGACCTGCACACTCTCTGTTGGGGAGTAGCCACTTCTTGGTAGGGTACTCACCGCAGTGAAAGCATCGAGGTGAGCCGGATGTCAGCCGTCGTGAATGTGACCGGGCCCACGCCGTCATTCGATCCGTACGAGCGCGGCTGCCCGTCCCGGGACCTGCTCGACCAGATCGGCAGCAAGTGGGCGGTCCTCGTGCTCGGCGAACTCGGCCGGAACGGGACCTCCCGGTTCGGCCATCTCCGGCAGGCGCTGGCGGGCGTGAGCGAGAAGATGCTCACCCAGACGCTGCGCACCCTCGAACGCGACGGGCTGGTCAGCCGGACCGTCTACCCAGAGGTACCGCCGCACGTGGAATACGAGCTGACCGCGCTTGGCCAGACGCTACGGGAACCGTTGAAGGCGCTCACGGAATGGTCCGTGCTGCACATCGAAGAAGTCATCGCCGCCCGCGCAGAGTACGACGACCGCACTGAGCGCACCAGGTAATCAGCGGCGGCATCAGGAGTTCAACCTCTGCTGTGGTCCAGGCCCCCAACCGGATCGTGGAGGGCTCCGAGCTCCCCGGGTTCCGGAGCAGACCGGGGAGGAACGGGAAACCGTGGTGCCACGTTTCCTGCACGACGGCCGCGTCCTTCGCTCTCGGGCCGGTCGGCATTGGTTGGATGCGGGAATGAGCTCAGTGCACTGGCTGTTCGGCGACCAGCTCGGCCCTCACTTCACCGCCACCGCAGCCGGCGGGACACCGAGGAATGTGCGGTGGTTGTTGATCGAGTCCCTTGCTGTTCTGCGGCGGCGCCGTTTCCACCGGGCCAAGGCGCACCTGGTGCTCAGCGCCATGCGCCACCGGGCGGCGGAGCTGGGGGAGCGAGCCCAGTACGTCAAGGCCGAGACCTACCGGCAAGGACTTGCACGGGCCGTGGGCGACGCGCCCGTCTCCGTCCACCACCCCACCTCCCGCTCGGCCCTCCGGCTCGTGACGTCCATGCCGCAGGTGACGGTCCATCCGCCGCGCGGATTCCTTGTCGGACACAAGGAATTCGCCGAATGGGCCGCGCGGCACAAGGGCCGTCGGCTCCTGCAGGAAAGCCTCTATCAGCACACCCGTCGCACGCACGACATCCTGATGGACGGTGACCGGCCGGCGGGAGGCCGATGGAACTTGGACCACGACAACCGCGAGCCACCACCCCCCGGCCGCGCCACCTTGGGCGCTCCGCCGCCGTACCGGCCCCGGGAGGACGAGATCGACGAAGAGGTCCGGCGGGATCTGGACCGCTGGGAGCGCGAGGAGGGCATCACCTTCGTGGGACGGGACGGACCCCGCCTCTTCCCCGCGAGCCGCCGAGAGGCGCTGGCAGCCCTCGATCACTTCGTCACGCACCGGCTCGCCGGCTTCGGCGCACACGAGGACGCGATGCTGGCCGCAGATCCCGTGATGAGCCACAGCCTGCTGTCCTCTTCCCTCAACCTCGGCCTGCTCGATCCGTGGGAGTGCGTGAGCCGCGCCGAGGAAGCGTTCAGAGCCGGGCTGGTCCCGCTCAACAGTGCCGAGGGCTTCATCCGGCAGGTATGCGGGTGGCGCGAATACGTGTGGAACCTCTACTGGTATCTCGGCGAGGACTACCGACAGCGCAACGCACTGCGTCACACCGAACCGATCCCCGCATGGTTCGCCGAGCTGGACGCGGAGGCCGTGAGAGCCCGCTGCCTGTCCACCGTCCTCAGGCAGGTTCGGGACACGGGGTGGACGCACCACATCCCCCGCCTGATGGTCCTCGGCAGCTACGCCCTGCAGCAGGGCTGGGACCCGGCACAGGTGACGGACTGGTTCCACCGGTGCTTCGTCGACGGCTACGACTGGGTCATGCTCCCCAACGTGGTGGGCATGTCCCAGTACGCGGACGGCGGCCAGATGACCACCAAGCCCTACACCTCGGGTGGTGCCTACATCCATCGGATGAGTGACCTGTGCAAGGGATGCCAGTACCGGCCCTCCGACCGCAGCGGTGAACGGGCCTGCCCCTACACCGTCGGGTACTGGTCCTTTTTGAGCCGGCATCGCGCACGGCTGGAGGCGAACCCCCGCATGGCCCGGGCGGTGAAGGGCCTGGACCGCCTCGGCGACGCGGCGCAGGTTTCGCAAGCACACCACGACGCGGGCTACGCGCCCCCTTGACAATCCCTTCGCGGAACCGACGCTTGCGGACAGGGCACTCTCGCCATGCTGGACTTCTTGCCACGAATCCCGCACTGCCACCGGGGGCTCGGCACCGTCGAGTACGAGGTCGAAGCCCCGCCGACCGGGCGAAGCCCGAGGCAGCCTCACCACCGCCTGCGGCTGTCAGTACCTGGCCCTGGCGTGATCGGCCGGCCCACCCGGCACTGCAGTTGGTTCGGCCGGCGGTGTGGTGCGTCACGGCGTCGCCTGCGGCGACTCGGGCCGGAGTGCGCCTGCAGTCTGCTGGAGTTCCCGCTTCAGATCATGCACGCCCACGGCGACGCCCTGGACTTCTTGCGCACCGTCACCTACGTCTGGTGGACCGGTCTCTCTCCGGCCGGCACGGCTGCCCCGGGACAGCGCACCGGCGCCCACCGCGGTCCTCGGTGCTCTCCGAGGCGGCTGCCAGGTGGGTTGATCACCAGCGTCGACAGCCCTGGTCGTCGCCAAGGCCGGCCCGGTGCCCGAGCCGGTGACCGCGCTGCGTGAGCGGCTGGAGGCGGAGGCCGACGAGCTCACGGCGTCGTCCCCGGTCGCCGCGGTCCGGGCGGTGTGCGCCTTGGACGTGCTGGCCGACCGGCTTGGGCATGGGGCGGCCCGTGGCGCCCGGAGCCCCGCGGGCCGCAGGTACCCCTACCGGCACCGGCGCGGCCTTCTTCCGGTCTCTGCGAGGCTCCGGGCGTGGTGCGCAGTGGCCTTTCGGCGAGCCGATCACGATCACTTCGGAACGACTCGTCCCCGGTCCGGAACGACTCGCGGACCGTCTGGCCACGACTGCCTCTGTCCTGGCGGGATGCGGGTGAGCGGACCGTCCGGGGCGGTGGTCGGTGCGGGTCGCGACCGGCCCGGTGGAGGGCGGTTCGCCCGCGCTGCCCGGATCCGGGTACGCGGCCGCCGCCGGTCCGCCATGATGGCAGCGAGCTGGGGGGTTCGATGGGCGGGAAGTTCGATCGATCAGGCGGGGCCGTCCGACGTGCGGGCCTCGCGGTCCTGATGGCGGGTGTGCTGGCCGCCGCCGTGTCCGGGTGTTCCGGGGAGCGTGCGGAGGCGGGGGCCGAGCCGTCCGGCTCGCCCGGCGCCGCCCGGTCGGACGGGCCGCCCGACACCGTAAAGACCCGGCCCACCTTCCCGGTCCCCGACTTCACGCGCACGCCCCTGCCCGAACGCCCCGCGGCCGCCGACGAGATGGCCCGCAGGTCACTGCGGCTGGCCGCGACCGACGCCCGGGGGGCCACCGCGCTGGCCATGGAGGCGGCAGGGCTGGGTCACAGCCCGACGGTGGTCAAGGCACTCAAGCGGCTGGCCTCGCCGTACCTCGTCCAGTACCTCGCGGGGGAGCCGGGGGACGGGACGTACACGGTCCTCACCAACACCGCCGTCGGGCGGATCGTCGTCGGCGGCTCCACGACCGGCACCGTCACCGCATGGGACACGTACACGGGCCGCCGCCGGCTGCACCAGCGCCTGGGGGCGCCCGTGCAGCGGGTGGTCGCGGACGGGGGACTGGTGGCGGCCCGAACGGCGGCCGGCGAGATCGCCGTCTGGGAGTTGACCGGCGGGCGACGGGTGGTCACCGACACCGTCCCCGTCAGGGGCAACTCCGGACTCGCCTTCCTCTTCTCGCGCAACCACAGGCTGTTCGCGTACGGCAAGGACGCCGGAGTCGTCGTGAAGGACACCCGGTCCTGGAACACCACCGCCACGCTGCCGGCCGGGCCCGCGGGCAGTGTGGGCGACCTGACCCCGATCATCCACCCCACCCGCCTGGACGCGGTACTGGCCGGGGTGCGGGACGGCGTCCGGCTGCGGCTGTGGGACCTGGCGTCCCGCACGGAGCTGCCGTCCGTCGCGCTGTCGGATCCGGGCGGGGGCGCCCGGAGCAAGCCGCACGTCTTCGGGCCCCAGTCGATGAGTGACCGGACCGTGCTCTCCGGGGGCGGTTACTCACGGGTCCTGCGGCTCGACGCCCGCAACTTCCGCGATGTCTTCGCGAAGGAGGAGGTCCTCAGCCCACTGGCCTGGACCTTGTCCTCCCGGGCCGACCCCATGGCCGGCGACGGAGCGGGCGACGACGAGAGCACGGGGGCCACCGGGAACGGCAGCCCGCACGGCGGCATCCTCATGGCCGCCATCTCGGCCGACTTCGACGTGGTCGCCGTGCCGTTCGACGACCGCCGGCGGGTGTTCGTCCAGTTCAACTACCCCAATACGGACCTCTATCCCGGACCGGAACGGCGGCAGGACCCCTACCTCGTGGCGCCGGCCGGACGCACGATCACGGCGGTCGCGGCCTGGTCCGCCTACCCGGGGCCGCAGGCGGCCCTGGCCCTCGACGACGGACGCGTCGCGGTGTGGAACTTCGGCTGGACCGTGTGGGGGCAGTCCCCGGATCGCGGCTCGCTGGACGAAGAGCTGCGCCGCCTGTGCGAGACGGCGGCGCTCCTGCCGGCGAAGGACGAATGGGCCCGCTGGGCCGGTCCTGCCGTGCCGTACCGGCCCATCTGTCCGGTGATCGCCAAACGCGGATACCAGGGCGGGGGAAGCGACTAGGCACCGTCAGGGGGAGCGACGGGCCGCCGGCCGCGACCGGGCACCGGCCCGTACGACGGGGACGGGAAGACGAAGGCATGGGCGAGGGGCGGAAGACATGAGCACAGCGGCGCAGGGCGGGACGGGCGGCGGCACGGGACCGGGGGGCTCGCACGGAGCGCAGCCGGCTCCCGCCAGTGGGGGTACCCCTCCCGCGGGACATGCGGCGGGCACGCAGGCCGTGGGGAGTACGCCGAGTCCCGGCGGCACGCCCGCACCGGCAGCGGGAGCCGCCGCCGGCACCGCACCGGCGGCCACCCCCGCCCCGCCCCCCGCGCCCGGTCCCCCCGGCCGCGTGCGCCGCGCGCTACGGGCGGTGCGGACCTGGCAGGGCGGCCGGACCGCGGCCTGGGTCGCCGTCGCGGGTCTGGTCGTGGCCGCGGTGAGCCTGTGGCACGACGTCGCCACGGAGGAGGAGCCGGGTGCCTTCACGGTGCTCGAGCTGTCCGCGGACTCCTCGCGCGAGATCCCCGCCACCGAACAGGCGGCCCCCGACGCCCCCAAGCTCCCCACCACGACCGAGGCCACCGTGCTCGCGGTCGGGCTCAAGAACGACACCTCCTCCCTGCGCACGTTCAAGCAGATCGGGATCCGCAACAAGGGCCAGGTGTCGGTCACGCCGTGCGGCGGCGGGTCCGGCGGCGGGACGGTCTTCACCGCCACCTACGAGGTCGACCTCCCGCCGGTCGGGAAGACGGCGCTCACGCAGGCCCCGCACGGCCACAACTTCGAACCCAAGAAGGCCGAGGCCTTCCACCTCACCCTCGGCAGCCCCGGCGGGACCGATGACCTCCTGCAGGCCGGCGGCGTGTACGCCCTGGAGGTGTTCCTGGTCGAGGACAACGGCCACGTGTTCGAAGCGGGCAAGATCACGGTGGCCGAGACCCCGGCCGTCGCGACCCAGTACCCGATGGACCTCAGCCTGCTGCAACTGAGCAGCTACCCCGACGAGAAATGCGTCCGCAAGACCGCCGCCGGCATCAAGAAGCTCGCGGACGACGGCTACCCCCTCTCGGACCAGGTCAAGAACCTGCACGCCGGACTCCTGAAGACGGCCGACGAGCTGGCCACCGCCACGCCGTAGCCCGCATGACGGCCGGAAGGGTGCGTGCGGCCGAACCGGCGCGCTGCCGGCTGCGCCGTCGGTCGGCGCGGTCACCAGCCCATGACGCGGACGAGGAAGAAGGCCGCCACCATCACCGAACCGATGGCGATCAGGGTGAGGAAGACCGCGGGGTGCTCCCACAGGCCGCCGTCGGGGCGCTCGGGGTGGGCGGCCGCCGTCGAGCCCTCCACCTCCGGAGTCTCCTGCGGGAGCGTCTTCGGGGCTTGCGGGGGCCGAGGCGGGTTCGGAACCTCCGGAGTGCGGTGCGTGGACATGGTTCCTCCTGCGGTGTCGTCGGTGGACGTCAGTGGACCGGGTCCGACGGGGTCGGGAGCCCGGTGCCGGGGATCGCGTTCCCCGGCGGCAGCGAGCGGGCGAGGGCGCTGACCAGCTGTTCCACGAGGGCGTGCACGACGGGGGCGGGGTCCGCGCCCGCCGCCAGGGGCGGCGCCGTGCCGGCCACGGCCCGGGACGCGAAGCCGGTGTCCAGGTGGGGCAGCCGGGCGTCCACGACCGTGAGGTGCCGCGGCCGGGTCTCCCGTCGCAGGACGCCCAGCCAGCCGGCCAGCGCCGCCTTGGAAGCGGTGTAGTCGGCGGTGCCCAGGAGCGGCGAGTCCACGATCGCACCGGTCACGGCGGCCAGGAACCCGCCGTCGCCGACCACCGGTACGGCCCCCCGCAGCAGCGCCATCGGGCACAGCGCGTTGACGGTCATCAGGTGCTCGGCGGTGGCGTCGGCCACCTCGGCGGCGGGCCCGAAGCCGGCCACCCCGACGGTGACGAGGACGCCGTCGAGGCCCCCGAGTGCGGCACGCGCCCAGGGTGCGCTGCCGGCGCACGCGTCCAGGTCGTACGCGTCCACGGTCCTGGCCGGAGCATGCGCCGCGGCGGCAAGTTCGGCGAGGGCCTCCGTATCGCGGCCGGCCAGCGCCACGAGCGCACCGCGCTCCAGGAGGTCGGCGACCGCGAGGCGTCCCAGGGCGCCCGTCGCCCCGGCCACCAGCACCCGTGCCGGGCTCCCGGCCACGGCTGTCTCAGCGCTCCGGGATCCGGGCCGGCCGGACGGCGGGGGCGCCCTCCGGCAGGGCGGGGCGGGCGACCCCCTCCCGGGCGGCCTGCTCGGGGTGCCGGCGGATCCAGTACGGGTTGTCGTGGGGGAGTCCCCCGCTGACCCGCCCGTACATCCCGAAGGTCATGATCAGCAGGCCCATGAGGAAGCTGAAGATGACGTTCGACATGCCGAAGTCGAGGATGTTGCCGGACCGCCCGATGAGGAACAGGTGGACGAATCCGCTGAGCACGAAGAGGACGCCGACGACGGTGTTGACGGTCGAGGCCAGGTTCCCCCCGATGAAGGCGGCGACGATCAGGAGCAGGCCGACGACCACCGAGATGGTGCTCAGCAAGCCGTTGGTGGACAGCCCCGCGATCTGCCGGCCGTCGGTGCTGAACGCGGCGAGGCTGCCGGCGAAGCCGAGGCAGCCGAAGAGGAGGAGCAGCAGGCCACACAGGCCCGCGCCGACGCGGTACACGCGGTTGAGGGGGTGGTCCACGGGCAGTTCGTCTCTGAGGTTCATCGACTTGCCTCCACACCTACTCGTTCTGTCCCGTTATCTGCAGATTGCAGCGCGTTGGGCTCCAACGAAACTCGCAGTGCTTCTGCATCGATTTGTGCGGTTCTGCGCGCTTGGTCGCCCCGAGCGGGCAGCGGGGACCAGGGACCCGCCGGAACCGCATGATCGACGGCACGTACGATCGGCTGGTCCCCGACGCCGTGAGGAGTTCCGGCCGATGAACGTCCCGATCCGCCCGCGCGAGCCGCTGCCCGGCCCCCTGGCGGACCAGCTCGGGGCGGGGGACCGGCTCCGCGTCTCCCTGCATTCCCGGGTCGAGGACGGGGAGGAACTGCACGCGCTGCTGTGGCGTGCCGGCCCCGGCTGGCGAATGATCAGCAGCGCCGTACTCGGCGGCGGCGTCGGCGTGCGGGCCTGGGTGCTGAACGCACAGGTGTCACACGGCTACCGGCGTACCGACCCCGGCCGGCACCTGGCCCGGCTGGCCCACCGGTACGGGGCGCCGGGACCGGGCGTCGGGCTGATGACGGCAGCCGACGTGCAGGGCTACGGCCGGGCGGCCGACGAAGGCGTGACGGCGATCGCCACCGCGGGCATCGGAGTGCGCGGCTGGGCGGCGTCCCCCGCCGCTGGTGCGGCCGGGCCGCCGCCACCGGGCACGATCAACATCGTCGCGGCGGTGCCGGTGGCACTCGGCGACGCGGCTCTGGTCAACGCCGTGGCCACCGCCACCGAAGCGAAGGTACAGGCGCTCCTCGAAGCCGGTCACGACTGCTCGGGCACGCCGACCGACGCGGTGTGCGTCGCGGCCCGGGTCCCCGCGCCGGGCGCTCCCGTGCACTCCTTCGCCGGACCGCGCTCCGAGTGGGGCGCGCGGCTGGCCCGCGCGGTCCACGGCGCGGTGCTCGCCGCGGCGCCCCGTGCGGAACAGCCGCGCGGCGGGCCCGTGCCCCCCAGCCCGCGCTGCCCGGACCTGGACTGTGAATCGGTGTAACTCCCGATCATGGAGGACGCACCGATGACCAGTGAGAACGCGCGGGCGGCGGTGTGGTCCGCCACGGCACCGCGTACACCGACCCGGGACCGGAGTGCGTCTGCCGGCGGCACCGGTGCGGCGGGGTGGTGCCGCTGTCCCGCCGTGGACCAGCGGAGTCCGCAGGACGTCCGGGAGGGCGACGAGTCGCCTGCGGCGCTGGGCGCCGCGGACCCTCGTTCGGGTGACGTTCGGCGGCTGGGATTCCCCGGGCCGCGGGATGCCCGCGGAGGGCCTGCTGGACGGCATGGCGTCGGCATTCCTCGCGCAGGTGCTTGATCACCTGCATATAGGTTCTGGCCATGACTGGGGACTGGCGGATCGATCGCATCGGGACTGCTCTGAGAGGTGAGAACCCGACTGTGTTGCGGCGGTTGACGTCGGGGTTCGCGGTGATCGGGGATGTCCAGTTCCTGCCGGGCTACTCGGTCCTTCTCGTAGACGAACCGGATGTGCAGAGGCTGTCGGCCCTGCCGAAGGCAAAGCGGCTGTCGTTCCTGTCTGACATGGATCAGCTCGGCGAGGCTGTCGAGCGAGCCTGCCGACGGCTGGACCCGGCTTTCCGGCGGGTCAACCTGGAGATCCTGGGGAACAAGGACCCGTTCCTGCATGCGCACGTGTGGCCGCGGTTTGAGTGGGAACCGGCTGACGTGGCGGCTGCTCCGGTGTGGCTGTATCCGGGTGACCGGTGGACTGACGTGCAGTTCAGGCTCGGTCCGCAGCATGACGTCCTGCGAGAAGCGATCGGCAGCGAGCTGGACCAGTTGAGCTCGATGGGCTGAGCTGGGCCCGCCGGCCGTCAGGTCGGCGCGCCCGGTGATCGGACGTTCACCCGTTTCCGCAGCTCGCGGGCTTGAGCGGGCTGTTGGCCTGCACGACACGGCTTAGGCTCGCCCGGTGACTGAGGCACCCCCGGCCAAAGCCGAGATCGCCGAGGCCGAACGAGAACTCGGAGTGTCCCTTGTCCAGGGGCTGTCCGTGGACGCCGTCTTGGGCCGGTCACCGGATTGACGGATTCGGAGGCTCAGAGGTGGCACCCCGATTGCCGGGGCCTGAAGGGTCCAGGGTCCTTAGCCGGATTGCTCCCGATCCCTCCCCGCCTCCGACGGCGCCCCGGGCGGCGGCCGAGCAGCCGGGGGCGAGCGCGGATGCCCGGTCGATGTGGGGCCGTTGACCGAGGGCCCGGCCGTCCAGAATGACCTGGCCGCCCGGGTCGCAGCCCTTGAGTGGGATCGAGATCTCGTAGGTGTGGTCCATGTCGGCATCGGCCCGGCGCTGTAGTGGTGTGTGTCCGGTGACCCGGTGAACGCGGATTCAGCCCGTGAGCACTGTTTCGAGACTGTTTCGGCATGCCCGCGCGGTGATTCGTCTTTCAATATCTTCTTTGGCGTGCAGCTCGGATGCGTGATCGATAATCATGAATCGCCCCGGAGGCGTTTCGAGCTGCCATTCGAATCCATGGCGGAATCGAACTCTTTACCGTGGCCTTCGAGCAGGGAATGCTGTGGGTCGCAGGGGAGAGGTCGCGGCGCAGGGCTCCCGGTGACCCCTCGCGTTTCTCTGGAAAGCCAGCTGGCGTGGGGGTCTGGTCGGTTTTGGGGTCCAAGAAGGTGCTGGTCGCCGCGTTGTCTAAAGGTCTCGTCGCAGTTCAGGCGGCGTGTGCTGCTGCACCTTCTCTTCATTATCGATGGATATCTGGGATGTGATCCGAAGGAATTTTGCTACGCGTTGCTTCCGTTCCCGGAATCCCTTCCGTCCCTCTGTTTTCCGCGCCCGGTGCGATGCCACCGCGCGCACCATCTCTGCACCTCTGCTCTGCGCCGGTTGACATCGTTCGGCCGCGCAGCGACACCGTGCGCTCGCTGCGGCAAGTGACAGGCGGCCGGGCCCGGTTGTACGTTTTTTCTTACCGAAGGCATATTCCACCAGCGGTTGTCGCCGTTGAGAGGAACGGGCATGAAGAGCCAGCATGCGACCGGAGTCGAACTCGTAGACCTGCTCCACCAGGCGCTGGACGCGACGGGTGAGGGCGCGCGGTGGACCGCCGACGCGGATGAGATGTGGTGCCGGTTGACCCCCGTGTCGGCGGTGCGTCGCCAGCAGGGCTGGAAGCTGCACGTGTCGGCGACGGCCGCCTCCGCGCCCGTGGTGCTCGTGAAGTCCCTGGCCGTGCTGCTGCGCGACGAGTCGGTGTTCAAGTTCGCCCGGTCCTTGGACCAGGTGGGCGCCCTCAACTCCCGGGCCACACCGCGCGGAAGCTCGGGCAAGTTCATCACCGTCTACCCGCGCGACGATGCCGACGCCGCCCGGCTGGCCCTGCTGTTGCACGAGGCCACGCGGGGGCTGGCCGGCCCGCGCATCCTCTCGGATCATCCCTACGCCCCGGACAGCCTGGTCCACTACCGCTATGGCGCCTTCGTCGGCCGCCGGAAGCTGTCGCCGGAAGGGCTCCTGATCTGGTTCATCGAGGACCCCGACGGCAATCCGGTCGAGGACCGGCGCACGGGCCGGTACGAGCCGCCCGCCTGGGCCGTCAGCCCCTTCCCCGCATCGGTACCCGTGCCGCGTGCGGCGCCGGAGCCCGCCGGGCCGGTGCTGCTGGGAGGCCGTTTCTCGGTACGGGAGGCGATCCGTCACACCAACAAGGGGGGCGTATACCGGGGCACGGACGCCACGACCGGCGCACCCGTGATCATCAAGGAGGCCAGACCACATGTGGAGGCTGACGCTTCCGGCAGCGACGTACGCGACTGGCTGCGCGCCGAGGCCAGGGCGCTGGAGCAGCTGCGCGGTACCGAGCTGGCGCCGGAACCCCTCGGAGTCTTCGAGCACGCCGGCCACCTCTTCCTGGCCCAGGAGGAGGTACCGGGCATCCCGCTGCGCAACTGGGTGGCCGAACGCTTCCGTGACACGGGCGCCGAACACTACGGAGCGGAGGCCTTGGCCCAGGTCGCACGCCTGGTGGAGCTCGTCGCGGCGGCGCACGCCCGCGGCTGCGTCCTGCGGGACTTCACCCCCGGCAACATCATGGTCCGGCCGGATGGTGAACTGCGCCTGATCGACCTGGAACTCGCCGTCCTCAACGACGACACGGCCCTGCCGACGACGGTCGGAACCCCCGGGTTCAGCGCCCCCGAGAGGCTGTCGGACGCGCCCGTCTCCGCCACGGCCGACTACTACAGCCTCGGCGCAACGGTGTGCTTCGTCCTCGCGGGGAAGGTCCCGCAGCTGCTGCCCGAGGAACCCCCAGGCCGGCCCGCCCAGGACAGGCTCGCCGCATGGCTGGACGCCTGCGGCTCCACCACCCCCCTCCCCGACGGCCTGCCCGACATGATCCTGGGACTGATGAAGGACGACCCGGCCGAGCGCTGGGACCCGTCGAGGGCCCGCGCGGCCCTCGACGGCAGGGAGGGCACCACGGCCCCGCGCCGCGCCCCCGCCCCCGCCCCCGCCCGGGCAACCCGGCGGCCCCGGAGCGAGTCGACCGCGCCGGCGGTGGCGGGCATCGTGGACCACCTCGTCGAATCCATGACCCCCAAGGACGAGCGGCGGCTGTGGCCCGTCTCGACCACGGCCGGGGAGACCGACCCCTGCACCGTCCAACAGGGCGCTGCCGGTGTCCTGGCCGTCCTGACCAGGTACTTCGAGCACACCGGCGACCCGCGCCTGCCGGAGGTCATCACGACTGCGGGCCACTGGACGGCAGCGCGGACCGACATCCGCTCCACGCGCCCGGGCCTGCACTTCGGCGGCCGCGGCACCGCCTGGGCACTCTACGAGGCGGGCCGCGCCGTCGGCGACCGGACCCTGACCGACCACGCCCTGGCCCTGGCTCTCGCCCCGCAGGAGGAGACCCCGCACCACGACATCACCCACGGCACCGCGGGGAGCGGCCTGGCCGCCGCCCACCTCTGGCAGCGCACCGGTGATCCGCGCCTGGCCGCACTCGTCGTCGACGCCGCCGACCGGCTCGCCGCCGCCGCGCGGCGCGACAAGGGCGGCATCGGCTGGCCGGTACCGGGGGAAGCGGTCTCCCCGGAGAGCGGCAAACGCTACCTGGGCTTCGCACACGGAACCTCGGGCATCGGATGCTTCCTCCTCGCCGCTGCGGCCGTCTCGGAGCGCCGGGAGTACCTGGACCTGGCCGTCGCCGCCGGTGAGGAACTGGTGGCCGGCGCCGTGCCGGTCGGCGAGGCCGCCCAGTGGCCTGCCCAGGCCGGCGACGTGCCCACGGCCCCGTACTGGTGCCACGGTTCGGCCGGCATCGGCACCTTCCTCATACGGCTGTGGCAGGCCACGGGCGACGACCACTTCGGCGACCTCGCCCGGCGCGCCGCACGGGCGGTCGTGGAGCGGGCCTCCCGGGCCCCGCTCACGCAGTGTCACGGGCTGGCGGGCAACGGCGACTTCCTCCTCGACCTGGCGGCGGCCACCGGAGCGCCCGGCTACCGCGCCATGGCCGGGGACCTGGCCGGCCTCATCGTCGCCGAAGGCGCCCACCGCCACGGCCACGTCGTCTTCCCCAACGAGTACGGCGACGTCTCGACAGGCTGGAGCGACGGATCCGCAGGGATCCTGGCGTTCCTCCTACGGCTCCACCACACGGACTCCCGGCACTGGATGTTCCAGCAGCCGGGCTGAGCGGCAGGGCACCTGCCGCCATCGCAGAGAGAAGGAGAAGCTCATGGAGAACCACGACATCGAACTGCTGGCTCACCTGCACGCCCTTCCGGAGACCGACCCGGTCGGCGCCGACGGAGCGGCGTTCGCCGCGACCTGCGAGTGCGTCGGCCTGCTGACGCTCCTCAACACCGTCTGTGTCGGCATCAGCTGCGCCTGACCAGGCCTTACCCGGGCCCTCGCGGCTCCGGCCGGGTCAATGGCCGGTCAACGGCGGGTTCGTTGACGATCCGCTGACCCGGCTCCCCGCCCGGAGCGACACCCGTGTCCCGCCACGGGAACCCGGCCGGGGAAGTCCCGCGAGGGCCTGATCTACCTCCGGCCGGCGGCTGCCACGACGCAGCCGCCGGCCGGAGCCCATCCAGTCACCCCGCAGACGGAGGACCGCCCATGCAGCCACCCGCAGGTGACCCGGCCCCCGCCCGGGCAGCCCTCCTGACCACCGCGCCCACCGTCCCCGACACCGCGCGGCCCGGCCCCGAACCCGCGTACGCCATCAGCACCCGCGCCCTGGTCAAGAGCTACCCGGGCCCGGACGGCACCACCACGCACGCCGTAAGCGGGCTGGACCTCGATGTCCGACAGGGCGAGACCTTCGCCTTCCTCGGCCCCAACGGCGCGGGGAAGTCCACCACGATCGCCCTGCTCTGCGCCCTGGCCCGCCCCACCTCCGGCCACGCCTTCGTGGCCGGTGCCGACGTACTGAGGCAACCCGACGCGGTGCGCCGCCAAGTCGGCATCCTCTTCCAGCACAGCGCCCTCGACCCGGACCTGACGGCCGAACAGAACCTGCACATCCAGGCCCGCCTCTACGGGATGAGCCGCCGCCGGGCCCGCCGCCGCGCCACCGAGACACTTGAGGCGGTAGCCCTGGCCGACCGCCGGCGTTCGGCCGTTCGCACCCTCTCCGGCGGTATGCGACGACGCCTCGAACTGGCCCGCGGCCTGTTGCACGAACCCCGGATCCTCTTCCTCGACGAGCCGACCACCGGCCTGGACCCCCATGCACGCGCCCAGGTCTGGCGGCACCTGGGCGCTCTGCGGGACGGCCAGGGCACCACGCTCTTCGTCACCACCCACTACCTCGACGAAGCGGAGAACTGCGACCGCCTCGCCATCATCGACGGCGGCCGCCTGGTGGCCCAGGGCACCCCCGGCGCGCTGAAGGCCGCGATCGGCGACGACCAGTTGGTGATCCGCACCGGGGACGACCCGGCCGCCTACCCGGTCGTGCGCCGCACCCTGCCGCCCGCCACCGCCATCACCCTGGAGGCCGACGCCATCCGGCTGCGGGTCCCCGACGGCAGCGCGTGGATCCCGCGCCTGTGCGCGGCGCTGCAAGCCCAGGGCATCCCCGTGCGAGCCGCCTCCGCCACCCCGCCCACCCTCGACGACGTCTTCTTCCACCACACCGGCCGCAGCATCCACACCGCCCGTCCCCAGCACGGCTCCGGCCGGGCCCCCGCCGCCCCGCTCCCGGCCCAGCCGACCGTCGAGGAGGCATCGTGACGACCTCCGCACCGCCGACGGGCACACCCGGCACCGGCCCCGTCCCGTCGTACCAGCCGCCGACGGCGTCCCCGAACCGGCTGCGCACGGAACTGCGCGCCGTCCACGCACTGGTCCACCGCGACCTGCTGCGCCTGTCCTCCCAGCCCACGCACACCGCGCTCATGCTCATCCAGCCGGTGCTCTACCTCTTCATCCTCGGCGGCGGCCTGTCCGCACTGATCCCGCGTGCCACGCTGGGCGTGGGGTACCAGGCCTATCTCTTCCCCGGCATGCTGATGATGACCGTCCAGACGCCGGCCATCATGGTCGGCATCCGCATGATCACCGACCGGCAGAGCGGCTACCTGCGCGAACTGCTGATGGCGCCGGTGCGCCGCGCCACCCTCCTGCTGGGAAGCTGCGCCGGGGGCACTGCGGTCGCCGCCGTCCAAGGCACCCTGCTGCTCGCCCTCGCCGGACCGGTCGGCCTGCCCTACGATCCGCTCCTGCTGGCCCTCCTGCTCGCCGGGATGATCCTGGTCTCCTTCACCATCACGGCCCTTGCCCTGGCACTGGCCGTGAGCCTGGCCCGCCCCGAGATGTTCCACATGCTGCTCGGACTGGTCATGATGCCGCTGCTGTTCCTCTCCGGCGGCTTCTTCCCCCTGGAGGGCCTGCCGGGCTGGGCCCGAACACTTGCCGCCGCCAACCCGCTCGCCTACGGAGTGGACCTCCTCCGGCGCAGCATTTCCCTCCGCGTACCCGACCACGCGGCCGCGACGGGCATCGAATGGTTCGGCCGCCAGCCCTCGCCGGCCCTCGAAGCGGCTTCCCTCCTCCTGGCCGGCACCCTGTCCCTGCTCTGGGCCGCCCACCGCTTCAACCGCCCCGAATGACCCCGCCCCCGCCCACCGGCTGCGCAGCTGACTGCGGTTTCCGGCACAGATCTTGGGGAGCGGTCGCGGACTGTCACCGAGGCAGCACGAGTTGGGTCAGCCCGCAGGACGGTGTGTCGGGGCCGGTCGGTCGGTGGTGAGCTACGACCGGCGCAGCGCGAGGAGCGGCTGAAGCAGATCAGGGGACCGTCATCGGAATGAGGATTCGGCGGGAAACACCTCTGCCCGGCCCCTGAGGGGCCGGGCAGAGGTGTTTCCCGGAGGGGTCAGCTCAGTTGGGTTGCCTTGGCGTGTTCGGCGGGGGAGGGGGCGGTGGTGGGGGAGAGGGCGAGGGGCCAGGTGCGGACGTCGGCCACCTGGCCGTTGGCGTACTCGACGTAGCCGCCGTTCGCGACCGTGCGGCCGATGTTCAGCGCGCCCGTCGCGTTCCACGGCGTGTACGTCCAGTCGCGGACGCCGGCGAGGCGGCCGTCGACGTACAGGCGGATCTCCTGGGCCGGCTGGTCGTACACGCCGACCAGGTGGGTCCACTTGCCGACGACGGCCTTGCTGCCGCTGTACGTCGCGCGCCAGGTGCCGGTCGGGCTGTCCGCCGAGCGGTGGCCGAAGGCCCAGACCTGGGCGCCCGAGGAGTAGTACAGCTGGAGCCCGGAACCGTACTTCGTCGCACCGGCCTGGGAGACGAAACTGCTGTTGACGGCGAGGGAGTCGAGCTTGACCCAGGCCGAGACGGTGTGGCTCTTGGAGGTGTCCACGGCGGAGCCTGACGCCTGGGCGTAGCCGGTGGCCCCGTCCAGGTCCAGCACCTTGCCGCGGGCCGCGTCGGTGGCCCAGGTGGCACCGCCGCCGAGGGTCGCGGCGAGGGTGCCGTTCGCGTCGGCCGCCGCGGTGCCGGTGCCCTCACCGAGGTGCCACCAGTGGTTGGAGGTGTCGGTGACGCTGCCGAGCGACTGCGGGGTGTCGAACCTGTACTGCGGCGGCGAGACCATCGCGCCGCTCTGGACGTACGGGTAGTCCAGGAGCTGCCCGTAGGTGTCGACGGCGAGCAGGTCGGGCAGCCCGTCGGGGCCCCCGGCCGGGCTGGTGAGGTCGCCGGCCGAGGCGACGACCGGGTAGCCGGCGGGGGACAGCGTCAGCGGCAGCGTCGCGTGGACCGTCGGGTTCAGCAGCGGTGGCAGGCCCGTCGTCGGGTCCGGGGTGATGGTGTACGAGTAGAGCGCCCCGGACGCGTTGTCGCGGGTCCACAGGACCGGCTTGCCCTGGAAGGTGCCGGGCGTGATCAGCGTCTGGCCGCTCCAGTCGCCGCCGCCCAGGAGGAGCGGGTTCTTCAGCCGGCCGCCGGTGGTGGCCTGGTAGATCCACAGCTGCTTGTTCTCGACCGTGATGACGGCCGGGTAGCCGGTGGTGTTGCCGAAGACGTTGCCGGGCGTCACCAGCTGGGTGACGTTCCAGGCGCTCGGGTCGTACGTGGTGGTGCGGCAGCGGGTGTCGTCGGCGACGAAGTCCGAGGACATGCACGGGTCCTTGGGGATCACGTCGAAGCGCCGGCCGGTGAAGCCGCCCAGGACCGAGTAGCGCTCGGCCGGGAAGGCGTTGTCGTCCTTCGGGTCGAGGTCGTTCTTCACGACGTACATCTGCTTGCTGGTCTTGTTGTACGCGAAGAGGTCGTCGACGTCGGCGCCGTGCAGGTTCCCGCGGTGGGCGACGAGGTAGTTGTTCCAGCCCGTGCCGTCCGGGGAGTCCGCCGGGGTGGCGACCGTGACGGGGCCGGTGACCGGCGGGGCGGTGCCCGTGACCGGGCCGGTGGCGGCCGGGGCGACGGCCTGCGCCGGGTCGGTGTCGCCCGGGATCAGGTTGAGGTCGCCGGTCTTGGTCGTGGCCAGCAGGTCGACCACGCCGTCGCCGCTGATGTCGCCGGGGGTGACCTTCGTGGCAGGGTTCCACGGCACGGTGTAGGTGTAGCCGGCCGGGGCGGTGGAGATGTTGCCGGCCTTGTCGACGCCCGCCACGTACAGCGTGTGCACGCCCCACTTGGTCACCGGCACGCCGGTGAGGGTCGCCGTCGCGTTGCCGGCGGCGTCGGTGGACGTCACCGGCGCCTCGACGCCCGTGGTCGCCGTCGGCTCGGTGTCCAGCGTCCAGATGAAGTGGTCGATGCCGCTGGACAGGCAGTCGCCCGGGGTGCAGCTGCTGTCGGCGGCCGCGGAGTCGGCGCCGGTCACGGTGAAGCTCGTGGTGACGCCGGGGCCCGCGTAGACCGGGGGATCCGCGGGCGCGGTGCCGACCGGCGGGAAGGAGGCGTTGGTGGCCACCGTCGGGGTCGTCGGCGCGGCGAAGTCCGTCTTGAACCAGCAGTGCGGGCTGATCGCCGACTTCAGGTCGAGGGTGGAGTTGTTCTGGGCGTAGACGTCCCAGCCGTACTCGTGGCCGTCCAGCAGGGTGAAGCCGATCGAGGCGGCCGCGTCCGTGCCGGAGGCCAGGTAGGTGGTGTCCTTCTCGATCTTGTCGAGGGCGTTGCCGCCCGAGTCCAGCACCGTGCGGTCCCACACGTGGTAGTGGGCGCGGACGGTCTCACCGGAGATCTGGCTGGTCACGGTCGAGTGCAGGGTGACGTTGCTGCCCGCGTTCGAGTACGTCGTGGCACCGATCCAGCCGTCGCCGCTCATCACGCACGCGCCGCTCGCCCCCGAGGCGGTCGGCACGGTGCGCAGGCTCGATGGGACGCCCGGCGGGATGTCGAACCGGGTCGTCAGCGTGAGCGACTGGGACATGCGCAGGTAGTCGGAGTTGGAGGAGGTCTGCGACTCGTCGCCGTAGAGACCCACGGTCCAGGTGTTGGTGCCCGCGCCGAAGGTGCCGTCCGCGTCGTAGCCGTCGCCGTCCGCGTCGGCGATCTTCTGGGCGGCGGCGGTCACGTTGAAGGTGGCCGTGCTGTTGGTGCAGGAGCTGCTGGAGTTGGCGCCGCTGGGCACCGTCGTGGAGACCGGCGGGAAGGCCGTGTCGTGCACGCCCGGGCGGCTCAGCCAGTCGGTGCCGGAGGAGATCGCGTTGGTGGTGTGCAGGGTCAGCGGCTGGTTTTCGGAGCAGTTCCAACTGGCCGCGTACGTCGTGGCGATCGAGATCTTCGCGTCGTACACGACGAACGAGGACTGCAGGCCGCCGGTGTTGATCGCCCAGTAGGAGCGCTCGAGGCCGGTGCCGCAGGCGCCGCCCCAGCGCTGGTAGCCGACGCCCTGGCCGTTGGCCTGGGGCTTGTCGTACTGGGGGGAGTTGTCGCACGCCGAGCTGGAGTAGACCTCGGTGTAGTGGCCGGCCGTGGACGACACCGGGTTGGTGTACGGGTCGATGTAGACGGGGTACACCGTGTCAGGCCCGGACAGCAGCGAGGTGTCCGGCGTGAGGGTGAGGCCGGCGTCCGAGGCGGTCATCGCCACCGGCTCGACCGCGGCCTCGGTGCCGGGCGCGGCGGCCGTGGAGGGCCGGTCCGTGCTCGGCTCGGGGGCGCTGTGGGGGGAGGGGGCGGGCTCCGACGGGGCCGCGGAGTCCCACATCAGCGGCTGCGGGGAGGCGTACGCCACCTCGCCGCCGGCGTCGGTGGCCGTCATCCCGCCGGCGTCGGTGCTCCGGAGCGTCAGGCCTTCGGTGTCGGCGGCCATCCGCAGGTTCTTCAGCTCGGGGTTGGCCGCCGCCTCGGCGTTGCGGACGATCAGGACGTCGCTGAAGCCGCCCTGCTCGGTGACCGACACGGACAGGTCGACGCCGGGCAGGACGTCGGCGTAGAGCGCCGTGTCGCCGGACACCTCGGGGGCCGGCAGCGTGAACGGCAGGCTCAGCGAGAGCCCGGGGCCGTCGGCGTGGTCGAGGGTGACGAGCGGGCCGTCGCCCCCGGCGGAGAGCGTGACCCCGTTCGGGGTGGCCTTCGGCGCGAGGCGGCCCCGGCCGTCGGCGGCCAGGGTGGCGTCGACGGGCACCCAGCGGCCGTCGCGCCGCACCCGGGCCGGGAGCAGGCTGGTGGTCTGCGTGAACGTGCCGTCCGGGTTGGCGTCGACGGTGCTGATCTCGGTGGTCTTCTCGGGCACCGGTACGGTGCGGCCGTCGGCGACCGCCGTGGCCTGCGCGGCGAGCATGGGGTCGGTGGGCGCGGGCGCTTCGGCCGCCGCGGGCAGTGCCGGCAGGGCCAGGATCAGCCCGGTGAGCACCGGGAGCGGGACCAGGCGGCGCCGCAGACGCCCACGCCGGGCCCGCCGGTCGGACGATGGAGTGAACACGGGATGACTTCCTTCGGTTGTGCTGGGCCCCGCACGGTGTGAAGTGGGCCACCCCCATCCGGGGTTGGTGTGGCCGAAATACGCCGTTGCGACCTGGGGGCTCTTTATGTCCGGCGGGTGCCGGGGCGGCCATGGCGATCCATGCGGGAAATTCCGAACATGTGTCCGCCGCAGGCTATTGAGCTGGGCGTCGATCATCAATAGCCTTCGGCAGCCATCTCGGGACCGGGATGGTGATCGTGATCGGAACACGGCGGTGGGATCTCCCACCGCCGTTCTGTGTATGTGGGGTGCTTTCCGTATATGGCTGAATATCGACGCCGCAGCTCACGGCTGTGGCGCTGGATCCTGCGCACGGCGCGGGGGAGATGGACCGTTGCCGCGCTGCTGACGGCACTGCTGGTGCCGCTGGGTGCCCTCGCAGGACCCGACGGCCGGCCGCTCCTCGGCGGGCCGCTCTTCGAGGGGCTCTTCGGCGGGAACAGCGCCGACGGCGCCTTCCTGCACGACGGCGGCTACCGCTTCGAGGGCAAGAACTGGCGGCCGGTGAAGCTGCCCACGACCCCGGCGGTCGGCAGCCACACGCTGAAGCCGGCGGCCTTCTCCCACCCCAAGGGCTATCGCCCGCTGCGCCCGTACACGGCCGTGGCGCCGAAGTGGCCCAAGGCCGCGACCACCGTGGTCGCCCTGCCCAAGGGCGCCGGCAAGCCGGTCAAGGCCCCCGGCACGCCCGTGTGGATCGCCCCCGGCCGGACCGCCCCCAAGGCCGTCCGGGTGCAGGTCGCCCCGCACGCCGCGGCCGGCCGGGCCGGCGTCAACGGCATGCTCCTGGCGCTGCGTCCGCAGGGAGCCACCGCCGGGGCCGGCGTCCGCCTCGTCGTCGACTACGCCGCCATCCAGCAGGCCTTCGGCGGCGGCTACGGCTCCCGGCTGTCCCTGGTGACCCTCCCGGAGTGCGCGCTCACCACGCCCGAGCTCGCCTCCTGCCGTACGAAGACCCCTCTGAAGACCGAGAACCGGGTCGGCGCCGCGCAGCTGAG
The DNA here is from genome assembly GCF_040684615.1 of Streptomyces sp. NPDC089919. Classification (NCBI taxonomy): domain Bacteria; kingdom Bacillati; phylum Actinomycetota; class Actinomycetes; order Kitasatosporales; family Streptomycetaceae; genus Streptomyces; species Streptomyces sp. NPDC089919. The sequence goes on along the minus strand of NZ_JBFBGK010000017.1, from coordinate 13,763 downwards.
CGCGTCCGTCGCGATGGCCACCGCCGAGACCACCACCGTCGGCGTCACCTCGGACACCGGCGGCTCACAGGGCGACTTCGGCGCCACCTCGCTGAGCGCCTCGGGCACCTGGCAGGCCTCCGGCACCGGCTCCTACACGTACAGCTACCCGATCGACGTGCCGGCCGCCCTCGGCGGCAGCGCCCCCTCCGTCGGCCTGAACTACGACTCCCAGGCGGTCGACGGCGAGACCTCGGCCCGCAACTCCCAGGGCTCGTGGATCGGCGACGGCTGGTCGTACGCGCCCGGCTTCGTCGAGCGCTCCTACCGCGCCTGCACGACCTTCCTCGACGGCAACGGCGACAAGATCCTCAAGGGCTCCGGCGACAAGTGCTGGTCCGGCGCCAACGCCATCGTGTCGTTCGGCTCGCACAACGGCGTACTGATCCCCGACACCAAGGACCCGGGCGTCCCGAACCTGCTCCGCCAGTGGAAGCTGCGCGGTGACGACGGCACGGTCGTGCAGGAGCTCTCCGGCGCGGTCAACGGCCTCCAGGACGGCACGTACTTCCGCGTCCTGACCATGGACGGCACCGCCGCCTACTTCGGCGCCCAGCACGCCCCGACCGCGGCCGGCACCGCCGGCGCCATGGACGCCGCACCGACCGACACCTCCACCAAGTCCGCCTGGGGCGTCCCGGTCCTGCACCCGCGCTCCGGCGACCCCTGCTACGACAGCGCCAAGGGCAAGGCCTCGCGCTGCGCCAAGCCGGAGGGCTGGCGCTGGAACCTGGACTTCGTCGTCACCCAGAACGGCTTCGTCCAGCGCTACGACTACTCCACCGAGTCCAACTACTACGACCTCGGCGGCGGCCAGGCGGCCGCCGGTGCGGACGGCACGCTGGTCTCCTACACCCGCGGCGGCGCGCTGAGCCTCATCTCGTACGGCTACACCCTCGCCGACGCGCGGGCCTCCCGGGCCCCGGCCGCACAGGTCGACTTCGCCACCGTGCAGCGCTGCCAGACCGACGCGACCTTCACGGACTGCTCGGCGGGCAACCTGAAGGACGCCACCTCCCCCCACTGGCCGGACACGCCGTGGGACCTGCACTGCGACTCGACGGACACCACCCACCTGCCCACCGGGTCGCAGACCATCCCGGCCAACGTCTGCATCACCTACTCGCCGACCTTCTGGTCCACCACCCGGCTGGACTCCATCACCACCAAGGTCAACGTCAAGGCGACCGGCCAGCTCACCGCCGTCGACACCTACAAGCTCCGCCAGATCTACTCCGACGCCGGCGGCACCGTCGACCCGGTCACCGGCACCTCCGTCGACCCGGCCCACCACGGCGTCCTCCAGGCCGTCCAGTGGCTGCAGTCCGTCAAGCACACCGGCAAGGACACCTACGGCAACGGCAACACCGACCTCGCGCTGAACCAGGTGTCGTTCACCGGCACCGAGATCGACAACCGGGTCAACGACGTCGAGCCCTCCGCCCCGCCGCTCTACCACCCGCGCATCTCGTCCGTGCAGACCGAGACGGGCGAGTCCATCGCGGTCGAGTACAACTCCGCGCCCTGCGCGGGGAAGACCCTCGACATCGCGCAGGCCGACGCCAACACCGAGTCCTGCTACCCGGTCTACTGGGCGCCACCGGGCGCGAGCAAGCCCGTCGCCGACTGGTTCAACAAGGTCACCGTCCACCAGGTGACGGTCTCCGACCTGACCGTCGCCGGCCAGTACCAGCCCGACCAGCGCAAGATCCCGGCCGGCTCCGAGCCACAGGTCTCGACCTACGCCTACGCCGGTGCCGCCTGGCACCGTGACGACTCCGAGCTGAGCAACGACCTCTACCGCACCTGGGACAGGTTCCGCGGCTTCCGCACGGTCACCGTGCAGACCGGCCGGGCGCCGGAGCCGGTGACGCAGTCCGTCACCACCTACCTCCAGGGCATGGACGGCGACTACAAGAAGGACGGCACCCGCCGCTCCGTCACCCGCACCGCCCAGGTCGGCGGCCAGACCGTGCAGACCATCACCGACGCCGACCAACTGGCCGGCATCGCGCTCCAGACGGACACCTACACCAAGGCCGGCGGCACCATCACCGCCACCTCGGTGAACGGCCCATTCACCTTCACCACCACCGCCACGCACCCCCAGACGCCGTGGACGGACTGGACGCAGACCGAGTACCCGGGCGACCCGAAGCCGGCCCTGTCCACCCTCCCGGACGTACTGGCCCGCCGGCTCAAGACCACCCAGGTCCACGGCTACGCGCTGCTGGCCGACGGCACCTGGCGGCACACCCGCCAGGACTCCACGTACGACACCGAGGGCCGCATCTCCTCGATCGACTCCTACGGCGACGTCAGCGTCCCCGCCCAGCGCAAGTGCGCCACCACGGCGTACGCCACCCCGCCGGCCGGGAACACGGCGATGCTGTCGTACCCGAAGCAGCTCACCACCTACAGCGGTGACTGCGCGAACGCCCCGACGCCGACGACCACGCTGACCGACCGGCAGATCTACTACAACGGCGACGGCACGCTCACCAACCTCGGCGCCTTCGGCACCGTCTCCGCCACCGGCAAGTCCACCGGCGTCCGCATCGCCACCGGCTTCACCGGCACCACCGAGAACTGGCGGACGACCACGGCGCTCAAGTACGACGGCGCCTCCCGCGCCACCGACAGCACCGACGCCACCGGCCAGAGCACGCACACCGACTTCACCCCGGCCTGGTCCGCGGCGGGCGGCAACACCAACCCGACCGGCCTGACCACCACCAACTCCAAGTCGTGGACCACCTCGTCGGTCTTCGGCCCGCTGCGCGGCCTGCCCACGCAGACCGTCGACGCCAACGGCCGCAAGACGGAGATCACCTACGACGCCCTCGGCCGCCGTACCGCCGTCTGGATGCCCGGCCGGGACAAGGGCGCCGGCGAGAGCGCGGACATGACGTACGCGTACTCGATCAACCCCGGCGCAGTGCCGGCTCCGGGCGACACCGTCACCCAGCCCGGCGCGCCCTCCGCGGTGACGACCAAGTCGCTGCGCGAGGACGGGACGTACGCCACGTCCATCACGATCTACGACGGCATGCTCCAGCCCCGCCAGACCCAGGTCAGCGCGATGGGCGACAGCAACTCCGGCCGCGTGATCTCGGACCGCTTCTACGACTCGCACGGCTGGCCGCTCGCGGCCTACCAGGCGTACTCGGAGCCGAGCAGCCTTCCCTCGACGACGCTGTACGCGGCGAACGAGAACGAGGTCCCGGCCGAGTCCACCACCGAGTACGACGGCCAGGGCCGCTCGGTGAAGCAGACGCTCTGGCACCAGGCCGTCGAGCAGTGGCACAGCTCCACCGACTACCCCGGCGCCGACGAAGTCGACTCCACCGCCCCCGGCGGCGGCCGCACCGAGGCCGTCTTCACCGACGCCGGCGGCCGCACCACGTCCTCCGTGGTGAAGAACAGCGGCACCACGGTCAAGCTGCTGCGCGGCGACGGCATCCCCTCCGGCAGCTCGGTGACCTCCGCCAGCGTCCGCCTCGCCATGCAGGCCGACGGCAACCTGGTGCTCTCGTCGCTGACCACCGGCAAGTCGCTGTGGTCCACCGGCACCACCGGCAACAGCGGCGCCTACGCGAAGTTCGGCACGGACGGCAACCTGGCCGTCTTCTCCACCGCCGGCGCCCAGCTCTGGACGAGCGGCCTCGCCGCCTCGACCGGTCTGACGCTGGAGGTCCGCAACGACGCCGACCTGACGATCCTGGGCAGCTCCGGCGCCGCCGCCTGGTCCTCGGCCACCGCGGGCCGCGCGGCCGTCGCGGACGCCACGACCCGCTACGGCTACGACGCCTGGGGCCGGACCACCTCCGTCAAGGACACCGCGGGCAACACCTGGTCGTACACGTACGACTTCCTCGGCCAGGCCCTCACCGCGACGGACCCGAACACCGGCACCACCACCTACGACAAGTACGACGTCGCGGGCAACCTGCTCCAGACCACGGACGCCCGCGGCCAGACCGTCTCCTACACCTACGACTGGAACAACCGCCGCACCGCGTCCTACGGCGCCGCCTGGTCGGCCACCCCGGACCCGGCCAAGCAGCTCTCCGGCTGGGCCTACGACACCCTGGCCAAGGGCTTCCTGACCTCCTCGACCCGCTACGTCACGGGTGCGAGCGGCAAGGCGTACACCTCGGCCGTCACCGGCTACAACACCGAGGGCCAACCCACCGGCTCCTCGCTGACGATCCCGGCCTCGGACGGCTTCGCCGCCCCGGGCCAGGCCGCTCCGCCGGCCTCGGGCACGGTCACGTACACCACGTCCGCCCGCTACACCCCGACCAACGGCATGCTGTCGACGGTCCACTACGGCGCCGACGGCAACCTGCCGGCCGAGGACATCGACTACGGCTACACCCAGCAGGGCAACCTGGACACCGTCGGCGGCTACATCACCGCCGCCAACACGCCCGCCTACCTGTCCACCGCGGTGCACGACGCGTTCGGCCGGGTGCTCCAGGCGAACTACGGCCCGGCCGGCAAACAGCTGGCGACGTTCACCCAGTTCGACGGCACCACCGGACGGGTCAGCCAGGCCTCGTCCATGACCCAGACGTCGGCGACCGCCCTGGACGTCGTCAAGTACCGCTACAACGCGTCGGGCGAGGTCACCGCGGTCGACGACCTGCGGGACAACACCACGCACGACACGCAGTGCTTCACCTACGACTCCTTCCAGCGGCTCGCGTCCGCCTGGACGGACACCGCCGGCATCACCGATCCGACCGCGGCCGTGCCCGGCGCGCTCGGCGGCTGCACCAACAAGCGGGTGCAGAACACCTCGCAGCTCGGCGGCCCGGCGCCGTACTGGCAGGACTACACCTTCAACCTGCTCGGCGACCGCACCGGCTTCGTCAACCACGACGTCACCGGCAACGCGCTGAACAACACCACCCAGTCCATCCCCTACACCGGCACCGACGCCGGCCTCGCCGCCACCCTGCCCAACCAGGCGGGCGCGGCGAAGAACACGGGCCCGACGGGTACGGCGACGACCACGCCGACGTACACCGACCCGGCCTACGCCAACAAGAACGCGGGTCGCACCATGACCCGCAAGGTGACCGCCACCGGTCCGCTGAGCACCGGCTTCACCCTCACCGGCGGCGGCAAGAAGTGCATCGAGGACGCCGGCGGATCCACCACCCCCGGCACCAAGGTGCAGATCGCCACCTGCTCGGGCAGCAGCACCGCGCAGAAGTGGACGGTCGGCACCGACGGCACCGTCAAGGTGCTCGGCCTGTGCCTGGACACCACCGCCAACGCCACGGTCGCCGGCACCCTCGTGGTGATCGACACGTGCAGCACCGACACCACCCAGAAGTGGAAGGTCACCACCACCGGCACGCTGGTCAGCAACGCCAACAGCGCGCTGTGCCTGACCGACCCGGCGGCCAGCGCCACCAACGGCACCCAGCTGACGCTCGCGACCTGCGGCTCCAGCGGCCAGGTGTGGACCAGCGCCGCCACCGCCAACGGGCCCGTCCCGGCCGGCCAGACCCAGACCCTCACCTACGACACCGAAGGCCGCACCCAGAGCGTCGCCACCGGCAACGGCACCGGGAGCAACACCAGCAAGTACCTCTACGACGCCGACGGCGGGCTGCTGATCCAGACCGCGGCGGTCAACGGCGTCGACAAGAAGCGCGTCCTGTACCTCTTCGGCGGCAGCGAGCAGATCACGCTCGACGTCACCGCCAAGACGTTCACCGGGCGCCGCTACCTCAAGGGCCCCGACGGCACCGTCGTGACCCGCTCCTCCACCGGCGCCGTCAGCTACCAGCTCGGCGACGCGGCGGGCACCGCCACCACGTCCGTGGACGCCACGACCCTCGCGGTCACCCGGCGCTCCTTCGACCCGTACGGCAACTCCCGCGGAGCCAAGCCCGCGACCTGGGTCGGGGCCGACGAGAACCACGGCTTCCTGGGCCAGCCGGCCGACCCGGTCACCGGGTTGAACCTGCTGGGCGCGCGCAACTACGACCCGCTCACCGGTCGCTTCCTCACCCCGGACCCGATCTTCCAGGCCGGGGACCCGAACCAGATGGGCGGCTACAGCTACGCGGCGGACAACCCCGCCAGCAGCGCCGACCCCACCGGGTTCGACGACTGGTACAACGACCCGTCGATGAACACCTGCGTCATCGACTGCAACAAGGCGCCCGAGGTCTCCACCACGACGCCCAACACCAGCGTGACCTCCAGCGGCAACACCGTCACGGTCAACGGCTACACGGTGAAGGGCATCCACAACACCCAGAAGTTCATGGACAAGTACGTCCAGGAGCTCGAGGGCTACTTCAAGCAGGGCGGCGGCTACGGCATCGAGTCGCCGAACCAGATGATGGCCGACATCGCGTCCGCGCTGATGGGGGCCTGCTGGGACGACAAGACCTGCAACAACTCCCAGGCCACGCGCTCGTTCCTGTACGACATCTACTGCATGAACGAGGAGTTCGTCTTCGGCTGGGACGGCGCGATGGGCGCCGGCGCGGAGGTCAAGCCCAAGGTCAGCTCCGCGGAGGCGGCCAAGGCGGCCGAGCTCGACGCGGCGAAGTCCCGGGCCGGCACGGCGGGCGACACCGCGAAGGAGGCAGCAGCCGGAGACGGCCGCGGCACACAGGAGAAGACGACAGCAGAGGAGGCCGCGAAGCCGGCGACCAAGCCGAGCGAACCGGCCGCGGGCGCCGAGGGAACGAAGGCCGCACCGGCCCCCAAGGCCATCGAGCCCGCACCGGTGCGCAAGGCCCTCACCGCGGGACCGACCCGCAAGGCCCTGCCCGCCGCCCCGAGCCGGCCCGCACTGACGCAGTCGCCGATGGCGGAGGCCCAGGGCTGGCAGGGCAGCGAGAGCTACCCCGGCATCGACTCGTACCGCTCGATCACGCTCCGCGAGGGCGACACGCTGTACGGCGGCTACCCCGGTCCGGGCGCGTACCTCACCACCCCCGACGGGTTCGCGCTCGCCGGGGGTGACGCGACGGCTTACTATCAGGGCGTCCAGGTGGGTGCCTGGAAGGGCACGTACCGCCAGTTCATGCGGGAGTACACGGTCACGCAGAACACGCAGGCCGCGTACGGCATCACCGAGGCCAACCCGCAGTACGGCGCCGGCGGCCTGCCGCAGGTGTACCTGCCGAACTGGCAGCAGGTGCTGTCGCCGGTCCGGGACCACCCGATGAAGAACTGGGGCGGTGCAGAGTGACGATCGGAAACGAAAGGCCCCCAACGATGATCGAGATCGCCCCCGGGAATCCCGCGAGCCACGAGCCCTGGCGCAACCTGCTGCCCGTGGTCGAGCTGCTGCTCGCGCACGGCAACCGGTACGTGGCGGGTCGCGAGGGCTTCGTCGTGGACCCGCGCGGCGGCGGCGCGGAATGCGCGCTGGAGCTGCCGCTGGACTTCGACCTGCTGGAGGCCGAAGTGACCTTCCCCGACACGGTGGACGCCGGTCGCGAAGGCGACGGCATCCTGGACCGCGGGACGTGGTGCATGATCTCGGGCCCGGGCGAGCGCGCGAGCAGGTTCGTCCTGCCCAGGCGCCTGGACCTGGACTAACGGACACCACCACCAGCGGCCACGGCCCCTGAGCCACGCCAAGAGATCCCGTCCGGTCGCAAGACCGGTCGGGATCTCGGCGTTCGGTGCGGACCCCGGCGCGGCCGGCGCCTCCAGGCCCCGACCGCGCTCGCCCCGCTGATCGAGGCCCGGGCCTGGGCGGGCCGGCCGGCATCCGCGGTATGACCTTGCAGGCCATGTCCGACGACGCCCTGCTCGCTGCTCAGCTGGATGGCGGAGAAGCCCAAAGACGGAGACGGGCCGGCCGAGGAACCGGATGGGGCCGAGCACAGCCACCGCCGGCCTCTCAGCGATGTCCAGTTCCTCACCGTGGCAGAGGTTGCTGAGGTCATGAGGGTCTCGAAGATGACCGTCTACCGCCTCGTGCACAACGGTCACCTCCCCGCGATTTGTGTCGGGCGAGCATTCCGTGTCCCGGAGAAGGCCGTACACGAATACCTCCGGGAGAGTTACGCGGAGTGGTCCGTGCACGCTGGCAGCCGAGGCAGGAGTAGCCGCAGCAGGCCGGGCGCCGGTACCGGGGTCGTAGCCCTGGCAGGTCCCGGGCGGTGCGGCTGCGCCAGCCCTCCGGCGGCAGAGGGTACAGGTGGTCGGGCCGGCTGGGTGGGGCGGTCAGCAGGCGTCAGTCCACCCGATACGCACGGCGGTGAGGGTGTAGCCCGGGCCGGAGGTGGAACGGCCGGGTTTGACGCACCAGATGCCTTCAGCGCCCGTGCCGGCCCAGCGGACTTTGAGCTGGACTCGGCCGGTGACCCGGGCGTTGACGACCGAGAAGTTGCGCTGGGGGTGAGCCAGGGGCTGGTAGCCGAAGGTGGGTTGCGCGTACGTACCGACGCGGCTTGCCGCGGTGGTGGGGTTGAGGCCGTTGTAGATGCACACGATGCCCCCAGGACAGCTAGGGGCGGCGTGAGCTGTCGTGGGAGTGAGCAGTACGGCCGCCGTCCCGATTGCTGCGATACCGGAGACGATGGTGCTTTTGCTGACCATGTTGCCCTCCACCGAGAGAAATGCCCGGCGGGCGACTCACGCATCGGGCGGACGGCCCCCCAAGTAGCGTAGGCAGCTGCGACCGGCATGGCAATTTGTGCCCACCCTTGCCCGTCGTTGCGGCCGCGGCGGCCTGTCTCGCGCGGCTGGTGTCTTCGCCGGCGCAGGCGCCGGGTCGGTGCACCCGCGCCGGGGCTGCAACGGCTGTCCGGTAGCGGGCCTACAGGGGGTCGTGGGGCCGTTTAGCCTGCGGCGGGCTGGCCTTCGTCGGATACCGGGACCTACGGTGTGGGCCCGGAAGGGTCGGTGAGAGGCGGGTGGCGTGGATCAGGTCTACGGCTACGACACGGGCGCGGACATCCCCGTCCAGCACCAGGACGACATGGTGGTGGTGCGCCCCACGGGTGAACTGGATATCGACCGCGCGACGGGCCTCAAACGTGTGCTCTTGGCGGAGCTGGCCCGTACCCCGCAGCCGGGCCGCCTGGTTGTCGACATGACCGGCGTGACCTTTTGCGACTCCACGGGCCTGAACGCTCTGCTGACCGCCCGCCGGCAGGCAGGAGACCAGAACGTGCCCTTGGTCCTGTCCGGGGCGCGGGATCAGTTTCTGCGGTTGCTGGAGCTGACGGACACCTTGCTGTTGTTCACGCTCGAGCCGGCCCCGCCGGTTGTGTAGGGCTGGGGCCTGCAGGGCGGCGCTTGGGCGAGGTCTGCCACCGGGGGCTGAAGTGTCCTGCCGCCCTAGGACAATGGTTTCGCTGTCAGCTTGTGTTCGGATTCGTCTGGTGCGGCTTGGGACTCAACCACGGTGACAGCAGGGGCGTAAGGGGCTTTTCAGACGCCGCCCCGACGATCGAGATGGCCTCGGAGCCGGGTAGGCCGTGTGCCCGCCTGGTCGCGGAGAGGCCACCCGCCACCGGATGCCGGCCTGCGACCTGCTGGACGGGAGGGCCGGCTTCTGACCCGCCTCGGCGGCATCCAGTACGCCGCCCGATGGAACGCGCTGCACGGTAATGCCGTCGGCGCTGATGTTCACCTCCGCCTCGCCTCCATCAGCAGCCCGGATCATCATTTCCCCTGTGTCCTGATCCGTCTGTGCAGTGTGAGGATCCAGTACGTCGCGACTGGCCTGCTCGTCGAGGACGACAGGCTCGCCGCCAGCGAAGCGGTGCATGGAAAACCCGTACCCCATTGCCTTCCTTCCACTTCCCTATAGCTCCGCCTCGGCGTCGAGTTCTTCGTCGACGATGTCGGTGTACAGATCATCAAGTGTCGCGCCGGTCCGACGCGCCCTCTCCCAGAGCGGTTACTGGGGCCGAGGACCGGTGTCTGCGTGCCGCTTCCGTGGTGTCACACAACCCTGTCACACCCGATGTGACAGGGCGATTGTCACATGCTCTGACCTGCGATGACCTACCTGTCCCCCCTTCCTTTCGTGGATGTCACATCCGGATGTGACATGGCGGCGGACGGCCCCACACGCGGGGGTGGCCCGGGTCCTCCTGGCGGGTGAATATGTCCTTGCCTGCCCCCGCATAGAAGGGGTTCATAATCCCAACTCGCGCTAAGCCACTGCTTTCGGCAGATTCCGAAATCTTTCGGCGTGTTTCCGGCGCGGCCATTCGGGCAATCCGATGTGCGATTGGAGTGTATTCCATGGCGCGTTCGAATCTGCGTGAGGTGTACAACAAGGGCCAGGCCGCGGGCCGGCTGCGCGTCCCGGTGGCCGCGTGGTGGTGGGCGGCGGGCTCGGGCCTGGTCCCACTGTGACTGAGCGCGGTAGTTGGCCGTTGAGCACGCTAGTTGGCACCTGAGCGTGATGGTGGACCACGCAGGGCGGGGGAGGGGGCCACCCGAAGAGCTGACGTCCGTCACTAGGCTCCAGCCTCATGACCAGTGATCCCGGGTTCACCTGCACGTGCTGCGGCGCCCACCACCCTGACTTGCCGATGAACTACACGGCCGAGGCCCCCGCGGTGTGGGATTCGGCTTTCGCCGACGCCGACGACTGCCTGCTGTCGTCCGACCAGTGTGTGGTCCGCGGGCACCAATACTTCGTGAAGGGCCTGATCGAGATACCGGTGATCGGCAGCGATGAGGTCTTTTCCTGGGGGGTCTGGGTCTCGCTCAGCCGTGAGAACTTCTTCCGAGCCGCAGACCTGTGGGACAGCCCCGGCCGGGAGTGCGAGAAGCCGTACTTCGGCTGGCTCACTACCGAGCTGCCGGTCTATCCGGCCACGACCCTCAACCTGAAGACGTACGTCCACACCCGCCCGGTCGGTGAGCGCCCCTTCGTCGAGCTTGAGCCCACCGATCACCCCCTCGCGGTCGAGCAGCGCACGGGGATCGACCTGGACCGTGTGCGGGAGATCGCGCCGCGCGTTTACCGGGTAAACGCCATCGCCCTGTGGCCTCTCCAGCCTGCCTCACCAAGGGCTTCTTCCCGCCGGTCTACCTGTATGGATGCCGGGCAGCCGCGAACGGGAGCGCACTGCGGCCGAGCGGCCGACGCCGCCCCGGCCCACACGAAGGACGAATCCATGAGCTGGGCCAATGGTCGTGCTGGCCTCCTCGGTAGTGGAGGGGAGTGTGTCTCCGTTCAGAGCTCGACGGTTACTTGGACACGAGGCAGATCACGCCAATGCCGATGAACAGCATCAGCGTGATCGCGAGGGCTTTCTTGCCGGTACCGAGTCGGCTCGACGGGATGAAGGTCCGGGGAGTGGGGGAGAGCTGTTTTGTCTTCCAGTGGGCGAGGTTGTTCCGGGTGAGGAGGATGGAGGGGTGGTCTTCGCCCAGCACCCGTGTTCGGTCGGCCAGAAGGTCTGTGTAGGCCTGGACTGCGCCGGCCGCATCCCCTGACGTGGCCTTCCAGTGGGCGAGGTTGTTCCGGGTGAAGAGGGTGTCGGGGTGGTCTTCGCCCAGCACCCGCGTTCGGTCGGCCACAAGGTCTGTGTAGGCCTGGACTGCGCCGGCCACATCCCCCGCCTCCCCCTTCCAGGAGGCGAGGTTGTTCCGGGTGGTGAGGGTGGAGGGGTGGTCTTCGCCCAGCACCCGCGTCTGGTCGGCCAGAAGGTCTGTGTAGGCCTGGACTGCGCCGGCCGCATCCCCTGACGTGGCCTTCCAGTGGGCGAGGTTGTTCCGGGTGGTAGGGGAGCAGGTCTCCGTTCAGAGCTCGACGGTTACTTGGACATGAGGCAGATCACGCCAATGCCGATGAACAACATCAGCGTGATCGCGAAGGCTTTCATGCCGGCGCCGAGTCGGTCCGACGGGACGACGACCCGGGGAACGGGGGAGAGCTGCTTTGTCTTCCAGTGGGCGACGTTGTTCCGGGTGAGGAGGGTGGAGGGGTGGTCTTCGCCCAGCACCCGCGTTCGGTCAGCCAGGAGATCTGCGAAGGCCTCGACCGCGCCGGCCACATCCCCCGCCTCCCCCTTCCAGTGGGCGAGGTTGTTCCGGGTGAGGAGGGTGTCGGGGTGGTCTTCGCCCAGCACCCGCGTCTGGTCAGCCAGGAGATCTGCGAAGGCCTCGACCACGCCGGCCACATCCCCCGCCTCCCCCTTCCAGGAGGCGAGGTTGTTCCGGGTGGCGAGGGTGTCGGGGTGGTCTTCGCCCAGCACCCGCGTCTGGTCAGCCAGAAGGTCTGCGTAGGCCTGGACAGCACCGGCCACATCCCCTGACGTGGCCCTCCAAGAGGCAAGGTTGCCCCGGGCGGTGAGGGTGAAGGGGTGGTCTTCGCCCAGCACCCGCGTCTGGTCAGCCAGGAGGTCTGCGTAGGCCTGGACAGCGCCGGCCACATCCCCCGCCTCCCCCTTCCAGGAGGCGAGGTTGTTCCGGGTGGTGAGGGTGGAGGGGTGGTCTTCGCCCAGCACCCGCGTTCGGTCAGCCAGGAGGTCTGCGTAGGCCTGGACAGCGCCGGCCACATCCCCCGCCTCCCCCTTCCAGTGGGCGAGGTTGTTCCGGGTGAGGAGGGTGTCGGGGTGGTCTTCGCCCAGCACCCGAGTTCGGTCAGCCAGGAGATCTGCGTAGGCCTCGACCGCGCCGGCCACATCCCCTGACATGGCTTTCCAGTGGGCGAGGTTGTTCCGGGTGGTGAGGGTGTCGGGGTGGTCTTCGCCCAGCACCCGCGTTCGGTCAGCCAGGAGGTCTGCGAAGGCCTGGGCCGCGCTGGCCGTATCCCCCGCGTCCCCCTTCGCGGAGGCGAGGTTGTTCCGGGTGGTGAGGGTGTCGGGGTGGTCTTCGCCCAGCACCCGCATCTGGTCGGCCAGGAGGTCAGCGGACGTTTGGGCCGCGCCGGCTGCATCCCCAGCCTCTCCCTTCCAGTGGGCGAGGTTGCCCCGGGCGGTGAAGGTGTCGGGGTGATCTTCGCCGAGGCGGCTGCGGATGGTACCGGTGAGGTGCCGGAAGTAGTCCACGGCAGCGTTGACCTGGCCTGATTTACCAAGGCTGTTGCCAAGGAGGAAGACCAGTGTGTGGGCTTCGGGCTGGGTCAGGGCGCCTGCGGCGTGGCCCATGAGAGCGTTGGCGTTGGCGCGCAGCATCTGGGCGAAGGCAGTGTCGCGTTCGATTTGGGGCCAGGCGTCGATGAGACCGTCGCCGGCGGTGCGGGCGGTCTGGTGCTGCTGCTCTTCGGTGAGGGTGTCGCGGGTAGTGCGTTGGATCAGTTGGTGGATTCTGACGGTCTGGTGGGGGGCGGCGGGTTGGTGGTCGATGAGGCTGAGCCGGTCCAGGGCCCGCAAGGTACGTGCCGCGTCGGCGGGGGAGACGGCGGCCAGCTCCGGGCTGACCTTGGCTGCAGCTCGGTGGGCGGCGAGGTGGATGCGTGCTGCGTGGCTGGTGAGGACGGTTTGGGGGATGCCGTTGGGGTCGAGGAGGGAGGCGAGGTGGAGCATGGGGCGGGCCAGGCCTGCCGGTTGGAGGGTGTCGGCGCGGTCGATGGATAGGGACCAGGCCGCGGCCAGAGCCGTGGCTTGCTCGTCAGGCAGAGTGTCGGGGGCCAAGTGGTCGAGTGTGGTGGCGCGGTCGGCCAGCAGTACCCGGTACGAGGCCACACTCTCGCCCGCGTCAACGAGGTAGGCGACCGCCTGGGCCAGCGCCAAGGGCAGATGCCCGAGGTCGTGAGCAAGCGA